>NZ_JABMIU010000010.1:0-200206 GCF_013332495.1 Brevibacillus sp. HB1.2
AACCTTCTCCCAGCTTCCCTATATCTGAAAGGATTTCATCGCCCGACTTCTTGCCCGAAAACGTATCTCCCACATAATTGAGCGTGTTGTTTACGCCTTGCTCGATGCCTTTCACAATGCCATTGCGTTCTCTCAGTGTGCCTACTTCTTCGCCGCTTACAAATTCATATAAATCTTGCGTGTTCTCTTCTCCCGCAAGTCCTGTCAGCAGCATGTCCCCGGCATCTACTGCGGTATTCCACAACCCCGCCAAAGTATCTCCAAAGGCATCTAACTTCCCTTTTACCTCAGCAACCTGGTTGTTGAAGGCTCTACGGGCTATGATGGCAGCCTGACCGTTTTCCTTCAAATCCTGTTCAAACGCACTTAATATCATCGGAAAAGCCTGACGAACGGTCGCCTCCAGCTTAATTTCCTCACTACTGGATTTGTTTTCCTCCAATAATTCTATCGTATTCGACGTCGTTTTCATGTTCAAGCTCTCAGTCCCGGACAAATACACAGCCGCACCACTCAAGCTCAGCGCACCACTCGCACTGATATTCACATCCGAGGTACTGTTCAGACTGACGCCTACATCCTTGTTCATCGAGATGTAGAGCATCCCTTCCTGAGCAGTCATCGTCAGCTCTTTATCCCCGAGCGTAAACTCCTTCCCTTGCGGATTCCCGAACGACTTCACACCGGGGTCCTGCATTTGCCGATCCTGCTTCTCGGCGGCCGCTCCTTTTGTCGCATGACGTACGGAGTTCATGACCATGCCGTCGTCTTCATCGGCGCTTGGGAAGTACAGCTTTACTTTCGAACCGAGCTCTGGCATGAGGTACAAAATCTGGTTGCCTTCCGCCGCGTACGGGAACCACTGAGCTTTGCTTGGCTCTTGCTTTTTGTCCATGTTCAGGTGGAGCTTGACCTGATTGCGTCCGATTTGAATCACTTTTCCGTCGATCGCTGCACCGATGATGGCCTTGTTGTACAGCTTCGATTGCTTGACGGCTTCAGGCACGGCGCATACGTAGCTCCATCTCAGGAGTCCCTGCTCCAGCTTCCCAGTCACTTTCGTAATGACAAACGTTCGGCCTTCCCGCTGCACCTCATCCCCGATTTGTAGCAGGTCTTCGTACTCGAATGCGTACGTCGTGTACTGATACTCGCTGACGGACGAGGAGCCGTTTGCGGCTTTTTTCATGTACGGCGCGATGGCCCGGTTGACCTCGTATGGAGATTCTTCTTCCAGCTTGATTTGCTTGCGTCCCTCGGGCATGCCGATCCACAATCGTACCTTATGCGCACTCAAATCCGGTACGAGGACGGCTCCGACATGGGACGCGATTCGCTTTAAAAAGGTCCAGTCTGTCTCCTCGTACTGCATGATGTATTTGCCCTGCTTATGGTCGTCGAAGGCTTGATCGATGACATCTCCACCGTGATAGACGGACATGATCTCATCTACGACATCCCGGTACAACCGATTCACTTCTTGAAACGAACGTATTTTCACGCTCATGTCCAAAGCATATGTATGCGACACGGCCTGTAGCGTGACGTAGTGAATGTCGCGTACGACCTTGATCTCCACATAATTCAAGCGCCCCATGAAAATCGGCTGCTTCTGCCCGCCTTCCACTTTGTATAGCTCGATGGGATCGTGGGTGCCTGCACGATTGATGATCTCGTCCTCTTTTTCTTCCGGGACAATTCCTGTGATTGTGAGCCTGGCATGCGTGCCTGTCTGATGGACGAACTCCAGCTGATCTAGCCGGATCGGTCCATATGGCCAAACGAATTTTATATCCTGATAGGTCATGACTCCGCTTGTACGCTGCATGTTCTCTCCCCTCCTTCTCTAGCAAGCAACGGGAAGCGTCAATCCTGACCATCTGTTTCAATCGTGATGATACCTGACAGATTGCAGACTAGCTGCGACTTGCTCAGCAAGGCATGCTCGTTGTCGATGAGCACATCGTGCTTTCCATCTGTCCATTTCGAGGTCGTCTGTGGCACACACAGTCCTCCTCCTGCCGCTGTGCAAAACCCAAAGCATCCGATGTTCACACCAGGGACATGATCGGCAACATTCATGACAGGCTTATCTAGGCTATAAACGCCATGGCACAAGGGCAAATTCAATATGCCGGGGTCGGTTCCCTTGCTACACTTGAGGGTCGCTCCCCGCACGACATATGAGTACTCGGGGCTGAACAACCCCATTGCAAGTGCTTGAAGTAACGCTAGCATCTTTAGACCTATCCCCCTTTCCAAAAAAATCCTCTACAAGCAACTTCCATATTTCGTCTTATTTTTACATTCCATCTAATAATCGGGATAAACTGGAAAGTAATTTATGGGTCAAACGTCCCGTTTCCTTATTTTTCTAAATAACCCAAAAAGGCCTCCACCAACTCTGCAATGGTTGGGGAAGCCTTCCTGAAAGAAAAAGCATTCTCGTTATATGGTTACACTCTCTTCAATCACCAGTTCACCGTTTGTCGCATCGAGACTAGCCTCTACACCCAGAGGGAGAGCAATGTTGCATGCGCCATGTCCGATCTGAATGTTCCAGATGGTCGGTTTTCCGTACGGCACGACGATATTGTGAAACACATCCCAGACAGAGAAGCCTTCTCGCTTTTTCGGCTCACAATCGGTCCATGTCCCGATGACGACGCCCGCACAATCATCAAACAAGCCGCCTTGAGCAAGCTGTGTCAACATGCGGTCAATCCGGTACGGCTCTTCGTCGATATCTTCGAGGAACAACAGCTTGCCTCTCGTATCGAGCTGGTATGGCGTCCCCATCAAAGCAGAGACGAGGGCGAGATTCCCGCCGACTACGGGTCCAGCTGCCTGACCTTCGACGAGACAGACGATTTCTTCCCCCGGCGGATTAATGATCGCTCCCAATGGCTCGGGGCGAGTCATGGCACGCAGCAAATATTGCTTGGACCAGTCATCCAGTCCATGTGCGATGTCTGAGGTTGCCATCGGTCCGTGAAGGGTAGCCAGATTCGCACGCTGTCCGAAAACGGTATGCAGCGCGGTAATGTCGCTGTAGCCGATAAACAGCTTCGGGTTTTGGGCGATGAGGTCATAATCGAGCAAGGACAGTATTTGCGGGGAACCGTAACCGCCACGCATGCACATGATCCCGTCTACTTCCTCGTCGACGAACATGGCATTCAGCTCAGCCGCCCGGTGCTCAGGAGTTCCCGCCAAATACCCACCGTACGCTTCTCGGCACGTATCCGATATTTTCACCTTGTATCCCAAACCTTGCAGCTCTGCCATTGCTTTGTTCAGCACTTCTTCTGTAGCAGGACTAGAGGTTGCCACTACTCCGATTGTATCTCCCGCTCGTAATGCTTTCCCTTTGTTCATCTGTCCAGTCTCCTCCTCCGGGTTCTCTCCCCATTATCGTACATCTATGTCACATGGTGTAGCCATTTTCGCAGCTTGCGACTTGCAGACGGCTGACTGATTCCGAGCGCTTCCGCTACCTTTGTCGTCGTCTTATGCTGCTCATACGCCCGGTGCACGAGCTGGCGTTCCACCTCATCCATGGCATCCTGCATCTGCATTACACGATCGACCTTGATCCCTTTGTTCACACTAGTCTCTTGGTTATGAATATAACGCGGAATTTGCGCGGGCGTAATGAGGACATCGTGAGACGTGACGACGAGCCGTTCCACCACATTTTCCAACTCCCTCACATTGCCAGGCCAATCGTATTCACTGAGGATGCGATAGCAGGTATCTGCGAGCTGTCTTTCCAAACAGTACTTTTGCGAAAAAACATTGAGAAAGTAATGAACGAGCACGGGGATCTCTTCCTGCCGTTCGCGCAGCGGCGGAATTTCCAATGGTACCACGTGAATGCGATAGTACAAATCCTCGCGAAACTTGCCTTCCTTGACCATTTGCCGCAGGTTTTTATTCGTGGCTGTGATCAGCTTTACATCTACTTTTCGCGAAACAGAGCTGCCTACGGGCGTAATGGTTTTTTCTTGCAACACATTCAACAGCTTCACTTGCAAGGAGAGTGACATTTCCCCGATCTCGTCCAAAAACAGCGTGCCTCCGTTTGCCTTCTCAATTAAACCTGCCTTACCATCTTTGAACGCTCCTGTAAAAGCACCCTTTTCATAGCCAAACAGCTCTGACTCCAGCAATGTCTCAGGAATGGCTCCGCAGTTGATATGCACGAATGGCTTGTCCACCCGCGGACTGCACTCGTGGATGTATTTTGCCAGCACGCCTTTTCCGACACCTGATTCTCCCAGAAGGATCATGGATGATTCTACCTGCGACAGTTTTTTGGCCATCATCGCGACCTGCTCCATGGACTGACTGCGGTAGATCAAGCTCGTCTCTCCTTTTTGTCTGTTGTTCTCCTTCGTCATTTCACTCTGCAAGACCGTGCTGACGTACTTGACTTCATGTAATTCCTGCTGGAGTTGCTCCTGGCTCGTGATATCAATGAACGTATGGATCACTCCGCTAAAATTCCCGTCCTGATCCCAAATCGGTGTGCCTTCCACAAAAAGCTTGCGATTTTTGCGGGTGGTTTGAATCGTATGTACCTTTTTCTTGTCGCGAATGACCCGCATCGTAATCGTTGGAGCAAAATAGCCGAGGTGATGAAACTCCTCGATACGCTTGCCCATCATCTCCCTGGGATCGATTCCGAAAAATTCTTCATATCGTTCCGAGCCATACAAAGTCCTGCCTTCTGCGTCTGTTACGTGCACGATATCAAACAGCGAGCCTATCAGGGCTTCATAATCGATCATGTCGCTCTCTACCTCCCGTGCCCCCCGCAGCTTGTGGAGTGACACGTACATAGCGATTCGTCGGTCTGCCTACCCCACCATAGCTGACATCCATTCTGACACTCCCGCTCTTCTCCAGATAGTCCAAATACCGTCTGGCCGTCACTCTCGCGATCCCTACGCGTTCGGCCACGTCATCTGCCGAGAGCGGCTGACTCTCTTTCTCGATCTGGCGCATGATTTGCTCCATGGTGACAGCGTGCAGTCCCTTCGGTAGCACTGCCCTGCCTGTAGTGGCATCGGCTTGTTCTTTTTCTGGACTTTTGCGGAATAACAGCTGGTCGACCTCATCCTGGGATGCGGTTCCCTCCCAATCAATCCGTCGGCGAAACTCTCGATAGTTTTCCAGCGACTGCTTGATCCGTTCAAACTGAAACGGCTTGATAATATAGTCCATCGCCCCATTGCGCAGCATGGACTGAATCGTGGTCTTGTCCTTTGCAGCTGTCACAACGATGACGTCCACAGCATGTTTGGCGGCGCGCAACTCCATCAGCGTTTTCACCCCGTCCTGGATCGGCATGAAAATATCAATGATCACCAAGTCAGGTGTGAGCTCATTCACTAGCTTGAGTCCATCTGCCCCGTTGGCTGCAATTCCGACCACGACAAAGCCCGGGACGCGCTCTATGAACTGCTTGTTGATTTCCTGTACCATCGGATCGTCTTCCATTATCAGTACACGAATGTTGTCGTTATCCTTCTCCATGGCTCTCCACCTCCCCCATCGGAAACGTAATGAGAAAGCTGGCCCCTTCTCCTCGTGCTGAATGGCATACCAGCTCGCCTCCCCCTTTATTGACCAATTGATGCACCAGATGCAGACCAAGTCCACGGTGCGCACGTTCTTTCGTAGAAAATCCCCGTTCCAGCATGCGTCGGCGCGTCTCTTCGTCCATGCCGATTCCATTGTCCTCCACCAGAATAGAGCAAATCTCTTCGTCTTGCTCGATACTGATCATGATCTCCTTATCCTCGCGTTCGATTCGCTCCAGTGAATCAAAGGCATTCTCGATCAGATTCCCCAAAATGAGCACGAAATTATGATGATCCATGTACGGTGGAAAGCATTCCAAGTGACTCCTGCGATCAATGACGACACGGATACCCAGCTCTCTTCCGCGACTGACTTTGCCAATCAAGAGCCCAGATAAATTCTCATCCATGATCCGCGTCGTTAAAAAGGAGGTGAGCTCCTCCTGCTGCTCGTTGACCTCGAACAAATACGCGAGTGCCTTTTCATGCTGATGGAGCTGGAGCAAGCCTGCGATGGTATGCAAATGGTTCATGTGCTCGTGATTTTGTACCCGCAGTGCACCGACGAATTCTTTTACGCCTGTCAGCTCCTCCGCCATTCTCGCCACCTCTGTTCTGTCCTGAAAAATCGCAATCGCGCCGACGATCTTTTCCTCGACCTTGATCAGAAAACGGTTGGACCAGAGCAGTGTATTGCCGACGTGAATTTCTGTATTGGTAAAATTCTGGCGTAGCTCCAGCACTTCTGGTAATCTGGTGTCGTGCAGGACAGACCGTATGTGCTTGCCCAGCACCTCTCCTTCTATGCCAAAAATTTGCTTCGCTCTGTCGTTAAAGATCGTGATTCGCTCCCGATTGTCGATGGCGATGACTCCCTCGTGCATGGCATGGAAGGTCGCGGTTCGCTCTACCAGGATTCGTGCGATTTCGTCCGGCTCTAGGTCGAGCATCTGCTTTTTCATGTGACGGGCCAACTGATAAGAGCCCCACACCCCGAACAATAAGGAGAAGAAAAAGGTCAGCACGATATTGTTTCGCTCACTGTACAAGATCCCCCAAACATCCGGCATCACACGTCCGACCAAGACAACACCCACCTGCTGATGCTGGTCATCCATGATCGGCACGTAGGCCCGCAGAGCCGTTCCCATCTCTCCTTTGACTTTTTGAAAATAGGAGTGCTCGGCATAGGCCTCATCAACCGCAGGGTCCATAAACACGGTACCAATCCGCTCATCTATTGGGTCTGAGTAACGGACACGCTCCCTATTCAGTACGACGATATACGTCACATCATTGACGACGCGCAGGCTGTTTGCTGTCGGTTGGATGACCTTCCACCCGTCTGGTTCCTGAATGCTTTTTTGTACATTGGGAATCGTCGCAACCGTGCGCGCTGTGGTCATCAGCCGCTGTCCCAGTTGGGTTTCCGTAATCCGAATAATCCCTCCGGCCATGATCAAGTTTCCAATGATCAAGGAAAAAAGAACGATTCCGACGGAGAGTAGCATAATCTTCCATTTGATTGTTAATCGTTCAAACAGGTTCGTTCTTTCCTTTCCATTGGGTTTATACTCAAATTCATTAAACGTAAGCAGGTGTATGAAAATGAAATCGTTGGTAACCAGTACATTCATTGTCCTGCTCGGACTTGTGAGCGCTGTCATTATAGGCTTCAGATCAGATTTCCTGATGGAAAACAGAGGATACGACGAAGAACAGGTGGGGCTGTCCAATCAAATTATCATCAAGTTTAGCCATGTGATTGCGGAAAACACGCCAAAGGGTCTGACTATCGAACGCTTTTCCCAGCTAGTGAAGGAAAAGACAAACGGACGTGTTGAGGTACAGGTCTTTCCCAACAGTATCCTCCACACGGAGAAAACTGAGATGGCTGCCCTGCAAAACGGCGAAATCCAGATGATCGCCCCTGCATTCTCCTATCTGTCAAACACGATTCCCGAGTGGGCTGTCCTTGATCTGCCTTATCTGTTTCGATCGCAAGAGGATGTCGAAACGGTATTCAATGGGGAAATCGGCCAAATACTATTCGACAAGCTTGAAGATTCTGATATGAAAGGACTGGCCTTCTGGGGAAGCGGCTTTAAGCAAGTGACAGCCAATCGCCCGTTGATCATGCCTTCCGATTTTGTCGGCCAACGTTTGCGCATCATTCCAGGCAACGTGATCGAAGCTCAGTTTCGCACGCTTCAGGCAATCCCTGTAGGCTCTTCCTTCAATGAATTATACAGCATGCTAGCTGCCGGAAAAGTAGACGGCGAAGAAAATACAATCTCTAATGTGTACACCAAGCGGCTTTACCAAGTACAAAATCACATGACGATCAGCAATCACAGCTATCTGGGCTATGCCGTCGTGATTAATAAAACGTTTTGGAACAATCTCCCCGCCGATATTCAGCAGGCCATATCGGAAGCGATGCAAGAAGCGACAGCTTACAATAATCAATTGACTGTTTCGATGAATGACAAACAGCTGCGCTTGCTCCAAGAAAATGGGGGAATGCACATCCACTTACAGACAGCAAAAGAACGTGCGGCCTGGATCACAGCGTTGCAGCCAGTCTACGATCAGTTCGCTCCGAGTATCGGAGAACCATTGGTGCAGAAAATCAGAGAGCTCCACCAACGCCGGTGAAGCTCTCAATCAATCTCCTCGCTCTGCTCCTTGCGCATGGGCACAATCAGCGTAAAAACTGATCCCTCTGACGTGCTTTTTGCGAGGAGGAGATCTCCGCCAAGAGCCTTCGCCATCATGCGAGAATAGGACAGCCCCAAACCGAGCCCACGTACTTTGTCTTTTTTATTGCTTCCCCGAAAGAAACGCTCGAACACAAGTGGCTGTTCCTTTGCGGGTATTCCCGGCCCATCATCTTTGACGTCGATTCGTAAATCCGTCTCCGTCTCGTAGAGAGTGAGCGCTATGCTCCCATTCTCACCAACAGCCTGTTTTGCGTTGTTCAAAAGGTTAATCAAGATTTGCTGTACACGGCCCGGATCGACATAGATCATCGTCTGCTTTTCCAGAACCTCAACGGTAAACGTGACGTGACCGAGGTCGTGGACAATCCGCCATTGTGAGGCGATCTCGCGGATCAGCTTGTTCACGTTTTGCTCTTCCTGACAAACGGTGATCGCTCCTACGGCAAATGAATTGAAGTCTAGCAAATCCTCTACCATTTTTTGCAGGCGCTTTGTTTCCTTCAAGCAGATTTCCAAAAACTCCTTCTGCTCCTCACCGGAAACCACCTCGTCGTTAATTGCCTGGATTAATCCACTAATCGACGTAACGGGGGTTTTCAGCTCATGTGTTACTCCAGCCAAAAGCTCTGTTCGCATACTTTCCAGCTGCCGAAGACGGTCGGCCATTTCCGCAAACGTATGCACCAGCTCGTGAATTTCCTTTTCCTTGATCGTTTTATTGATCAAGACGTCGTAGTTTCCTTCTACGATCTGGCGAGCGGACATCACCACATTTTGAATCGGCTCAGACAGCTTCCGCGCATGAAAATAAATAACCGCCCAGCCAAGCACACCCAAACTGCCCAGCATGATAACCAAATATTGGATTTCTTCTTTACCTACTTTGATATCTGTTTCTGGGAAAAGCAAGATCACCTTGCCAATGACTCGATCATTGTATTCCAAATTTTTCCTCACTACGTACAGTGTCTCACCTGACGGATGCCTCACTTTATCCCACCTATCTGCCTGCTCCAACAACTCAGGTGCTGCCTGCTGCAAGGGAGGGGGAAGCTTGGTTGGTCGACTGTAAACGACCTCTCCTTTTACATCTTCAATGAACAAAATCAGGTTGCGATCAACACCCATAAACTTACGCCGATTATCTAATACCTGATGAAGTTTTTCCCCCACCAGAATATTTCCAACATCATCGACGACTCGATCAGCTACTTCCTCTGCAAACAATCGCGTGACCTCGATCTGCTTTTCAATCGCAGCGTACTTGATCCAATAAGCAGAGACAGCCCCAATGATGAGCAATCCGATCACGAGGGTGAGCAGATAGCGTGTGGTCCAATAACGCAGTAGCGATACAGGCTCATTATTTTTTATAAACACAGAATTGATACCCAACCCCTCTTTGCGTCTTGATCTCGCCCTCATGAACCGGCCAATTCTCCAGAGTCTTTCTGACTCGCTTGATCGCCAGGTCTACGGCACGGTCACTTCCCCCGTAGTCTATTCCCCATACTTGTTCAATCAATTGCTCACGGGTAAAGGTCTGATTCGGATTTTGTGCCAGAAAAAGCAGCAAGGACAGATCTCGCGGGTGAAACGTCAGTTCGAGACCATGCAACGTCACGTGATGGGACTGAAAGTTTATTTTCAAGCTTCCAAATAGTCGGGTCTCTTGATCTTTCACCAAAATAACAGAGCGCCGCAGCACCGCATTTACTCGCGCCACTACTTCGTCCGCGACAAAAGGCTTCGTTATGTAGTCATCTGCTCCTTGATTCAGGCCCTTGAGCTTTTGGTCTGTCTGGCCGAGCGCTGTCATGATAATGACCGGACAGGAGCTCTTTTCACGAATATACTGGAGGATTTCCCAACCATTGCGTTCAGGGAGCATGACATCCAATAGAACCAAATCCGGCTTTTTTTCATCAAAAAGCTGCACGGCCTCGATCCCGTCATTCGCTTGCCAGACCTCATGCCCTGCCTTTTGCAAGTAAGCCTTCAGCACGCGCGATATCACTAGTTCATCTTCTACCAATAAAATACTTTTCATATCTTCCCTACCTGATTTACAGACATATAATCATTCCTATTCGCGAATTCTCGCATGGTCCTCTATACTCTACGTACTTCTATTCTATCAGTTTACAACCTTGTATTAAAATTTGCCTTTGATGTTTTTGGAAAATAGGAAAAAAGCCTTGCATCCCATGTAAAGGAGCAAGGCTTTTTTTGTGAGAAACGTCCCCACTATGAAGAAATTAATTAGATTTCGTCATCTTCGAAAAAGATTTCTTCATCGCTGGCATCAGCGGAGAAATCGTGCAGGTTGTCGCCATCCTCGTCAACGATTTCGCCATCAATGTCAGCATCTTCGAACTCATCCCAAATGTCTTTTACTACACTTTCAACGAGGTCTTCGAAATCGGAATCATCCAGATCATCGTACTCGTCTTGGAACTCATCCAGGTCAACCTCAATTTCTACATCGATATCATCTTCATCGCCCTTCAGCGTGAACTTCCACTCGATATCTTTGAAGTCATCGTAGTCCTTGTCGAGTTGATCTTCCAGGTCGTCCAGGTCATCTTGGACATCATCGTCATCATCTCTGTTGCTCTTGCTCTTGCTGTTTTTCAAATCAGTAATCTGTTTGTTCAGGCTATCAATTGTGCCTTGCAGGCTTCTGATTTGAGCATCACGTGCAGCCAACTCGTTTGCGTGTTGGGAGTTAGGCATGTCTTTTACCGTAACGGTGTACTTCGTGCCATCCCATGCTACATCCTTGTTGAATACGCCAGCCATCATGCGAAGTGGAATGTACGTGGTTCCGTTTACGATGAATGGTTCGATTGTAGTTGGAACAGCTGCGCCGTTATAAATAACTTTAATATTGTTGTACTTAGCTTGCAGATTCTTCGTTCCAGTCGCTGCTTGAGAGCTCGTCGGAATAAGCGTGGTAGTCAGAATCAACGCTGAGGCAATCGCCAGATATTGCTTCTTGAACATAGAAAATCCTCCATTCTCCCGGTTGTCTATTTCTTTCGTGTCACTATGTACATTTCCTACTTTACCTATCGTTCGTGTCGAGAGTATGTCAACAATTGATTTTTTCCTTTCCAATTTGAGGGGATTTCTGTGACCAAAAGGACCAAAACAACCAATATGACCGCATTATTTTCAATTTTCCAGCCAATTTATACAATGCGAAAAAGAGGAATAAAGCGTTTTCAAAACCTGGAGGAGGAACGAATTTCATGCGGATTAACTTTAAAAATCTGACCGTACAGGTTGTAATTGCCATCATTCTCGGTATCCTAGTTGGTCATTTTGCACCCAAATTTGGCGCAGAGCTGAAGGTGTTAGCCGATATTTTTGTCAAACTGATCAAAATGATCATCCCACCGATTGTCTTCTTCACTGTCGTAAATGGAATCGCCAGTATGGGAGACATGAAAAAGGTCGGAAAGATCGGCGGCAAAGCACTGCTCTATTTTGAAATCGTTACCACAATCGCATTGGCGATCGGACTGTTGGTTGTCAACCTGATCAAGCCTGGGGTAGGCTTTGACAAAACGGGCCTGACCAGCGGGGACGTCTCCAAGTACACGGAGGCTGCTGCTCAGAGTAACAACGGTTTTATTGATTTTATTACGGGGATCATCCCGGAAAATGTCGTCGGGGCTATGGCTAATGGCGAGCTGTTGCCTATT
Organism: Brevibacillus sp. HB1.2; assembly: GCF_013332495.1. NCBI lineage: Bacteria > Bacillati > Bacillota > Bacilli > Caryophanales > Paenibacillaceae > Brevibacillus > Brevibacillus sp. HB1.2. The sequence goes on from NZ_JABMIU010000010.1 coordinate 12,022, forward strand.
CTGTTCTTCGCTGTCCTGTTTGGTCTTTCACTCGCTGCCATGGGGCAAGCGTCCCAGCCTGTCATCAAGCTGTTTGATAAGCTGGCGCACGGATTTTTCGGTGTCGTCAACATGATCATGAAGGTTTCTCCGCTAGCTGCATTTGGCGCAATGGCGTACACGATTGGCAAATTCGGCATCGGTTCGCTGACCAGACTGGGCCTTTTGATGACGGCTGTCTACATCACGATGTTTTTGTTCATTATTCTCATACTGGGCGGGATCGCGCGCTACTACAAATTCAGCATCTTCGCGTTTATCAAATACATTCGAGAGGAGATCCTGCTCGTGCTTGGCACCTCCTCCTCAGAATCCGCTCTTCCGAGAATGATGGATCGGCTGGAGAAGTACGGCTGCTCCAAATCCGTTGTCGGTCTGGTCGTACCGACGGGCTACTCGTTTAACCTGGATGGTACCTCCATCTATTTATCTATGGCTGCCATTTTTATCGCCCAGGCCTATGGCATCGAGCTCAGCTTCTGGGAACAGGTCACCCTTTTAGGAATCCTGATGATTACGTCAAAAGGGGCTGCCGGTGTAACAGGTTCTGGTTTCATTACACTCGCCGCTACCTTGGCAGCCTTCCCTGTCATTCCGGTCGAAGGCATTGCGCTCTTGCTCGGCGTTGATCGCTTCATGTCAGAGGCTCGTGCCATTACGAATCTGATCGGAAATGGCGTAGCCACTGTGGTCATAGCCAAGCATGAAAATGAGTTCCATCCGGGACGCGTCCAACAAACAGACGAAACCGCCATCGAGTCGGACAACGATTCAGAAGCAAAACCGATCACGGCCTAGTCCATATAAAAAAGAGGTACTCCTACTTCAGAGAGAACCTCTTTTTGCTTTAGTCATTTGGCCATGTCTTACGAAGCTCAACCTCGAATTGGCGCAGGTGATTAATTCGCTTCTGTGCTGCCTGATACTCCTCCTGCCAGCCCTCTTTCTCGCGCTCTCTAATCAGCTCCGCCTTTTTCTCCAGTTCCTTTACCTCATTGCGCAATGCGATCACGATGTCTAATAGCTCATCCATATCCATGGACCGCATGTCTTGAATAAAGACCCATTCAGCTTCTGTTAATCGATACTGTTTGTTCGCCATGTTTCATCATCCTTAAAATAACCTCTATACGAAGCCCACTCATGAGGAGTGACCTTGTTTTAGAGGAAAGTTAATATTCCTGTCCGTTTATAAGTGTGTCATTTTTCAATGAAATTGTTTCATTTTGAAGAAAAATGACGTCATTTCGTGTATAATAGTGGATGTAGGTATGAATGTCGACAATAATCCGCATAACAGGGGGGATTATTACTAAAATATCACCGGAATGGATATAATTCCAAATAATTATTGACGACTTGTTGCTCACTGAAAAAAAGAGCAGCTATCTATGCCAATACAGTGTTTTGCGCAAAGGAGGATCTTATATGTTCTCTATTAGAGAATCCGATTTACCAGGAATCGGTAGGAAGTACCAGGTCGAAACCAGAAGTGGCGACAAGCTGGTTATCGTCATTCACGATGACGGCCGTCGGGAAATGTATCACTTTGACCGTGATGATATGGACGAAACAATCTCCATGGTTACCCTTGACGATGATGAGGCGAGACAAATTTCTGCCATCGTAGGCGGCTTGACGTACAAACCATCTGCACTGGAAACAGTCGAGGTTGCGTTAGACAAACTCATGATCGAATGGTACAAAATTGAATCGAACGCTCCTGCCATTGGCAAGACGATTGGGGAACTCAACATTCGTCAAGAAACAGGCGCTACCATCATCGCTGTTATCGAAAAAGACCATAAACAAACGATTAATCCCGGCCCCGAGTATGTCCTTAGTACAGGATCTACGTTGGTCGTTGCAGGTGAACGGAAGCAGGTGAAGGCTCTCAAGACTATTCTCAGCAACGGAGGTGAGTGATATTGGAGCACATCGTTTTTGAAGTCGGTCTTGCCCTCGCACTCATAGCAATTGCGGGGTTCCTCTCCATGAAGTTAAAATTCTCCATCGTACCCTTCTACATTCTCGTCGGGATGATCGTGGGTCCACACGCTCCCGACATCGGCTTGTTTGATCTCCGCTTTATTGAAAGCGCCCCGCTCATCGAATTTATGGGCAGACTTGGCGTACTCTTCCTGTTGTTTTACCTCGGACTGGAATTTTCGGTAGGCCGTCTGATCAAGGCTGGTCGATCCATTGCCGTAGGCGGTACGATCTACATCGTGATTAACTTTACCCTCGGCCTCGTATTTGGTTGGGCCGCTGGCTTCCCTCTCAAAGAGGTATTGATTATCGCCGGTATTACCACTATTTCCTCCAGTGCCATTGTGGCAAAAGTACTGGTGGATCTCAAACGTACAGCAAATCGCGAAACAGAGATGATCTTGGGGATCATCATGTTCGAAGACATATTCTTGGCCGTCTATATCTCGATCGTGTCCGGCTTGGTGCTAAGCGGTGCAACCTCTCTTGCTGGCGTACTCTCATCCGCATTGATTGCACTCGGCTACATGCTCCTCCTCATTATCGTAGGCCGCAAACTCGTACCTTTCCTGAATCGGGCATTGAACATCAAATCAAACGAAGTGTTTATGATTACGGTGTTTGCCGCTCTGTTTCTGATTGCGGGTTTTTCCGAAACGATCCATGTTGCCGAAGCCATCGGAGCTTTACTCGTAGGTCTCGTCTTGGCAGAAACACAACACATGAAGCGCATCGAGCATCTCATCCTGCCGTTTCGTGACTTCTTCGGAGCCATGTTCTTCTTCAGCTTCGGTTTGACAATTGATCCATTGGAGCTGGGTGGAGCCGTATGGTTGTCCATTGCGGCAGTCGCCATCACCCTTTTCGGTAACGTCGTAGCCGGACTTTTGGCTGGACGCAGTGCCGGATTGTCTCCCAAGGCTTCTACCAATATTGGACTAACCATCGTCTCTCGCGGTGAGTTCTCCATTATCATGGCTAATCTCGGAAAAGCGGGCGCACTCATGGAAATTTTGCAACCATTTGCGGCTCTTTACGTTTTGATTCTCGCCATTTTAGGTCCATTGTTGACCAAGGAATCTAAGCACATTTACAAGTTGCTCAATGCTGTGTTTCGTCTGGATCGAAAGGCACCACTCAAAGAACCAGATAACAAAGCAGACGCTGGATAATAGGAGAGACATGACTACCGACAGCAGATATGCCTGCTGTCGGTTTTTCTATTTGATCGCAGACAACATGTTCTCCATTATTTCTTCACTCATCGGGCCGATGTATTTATTCTGGACCACGCCGTTCGAATCAATGATGTAGCTGGTCGGAATCGAAATGGCTTTGTACACATTCGCCACTTCTTTCTCGGGATCGAGCAAGATGGGGAAGGTAATGCCATACAGCTTCACAAAATCCGCCACCGCTTCCGGGCTCGTCTCCGTATCAGTCAAATTGACTCCGAGAATAACTACGCCTTTTTCCTTATTCTCTTCGTAGTAACGCTGCATGTCCGGCATTTCTGCACGGCAAGGAGGACACCACGTTGCCCACAGATTGAGAATGACTTTTTTCCCCCGTAAATCGGACAGCTTGACCGTACCGCCACCTATCTGCTGCAGTTCAAAATCCGGAGCGGTATTTCCTTTTTCAATCCCAATCTGCCCGTTGCCTTGCTCGCCAGATGAAGCGATGGGCTCTTGCCTGTTCAAGAATTCCGCATCAAAAATGCCCCATCCCAAAAGCCCCAAGAGTACGACGATCGCCCATGCATTATGATATTTCTTCATCGGTCGTTCCCCCTAACGGCTTCACTCGTCTGGACAAAAAGAGCAGCAAGAGAGCGAATGCATAGTACATGAGCTGATAGCCGGAAAGTCCTGCAAACATAGATTCTCGATTCGGAACAAAAAAGTGCACATAGACTTGGCTAATGGCAAACCACATCACGGGTGCAAGCCAAGCCGCAAGATGAATGAGTCCTTCCTTTGCCCGATGCAGCCACCAAAGAAAGAAGGCGCATATCGCGACCTGTTGTACGTGATACCACATGCTGCTCTGTTCTAACACGACCGTGAGCAGCTGGTAAACACCAGTTGCAGTAAGAAAACCTGTCGCCATCCCCAAGGCGACGAAATGAACAGGAATCGCTTTTTTGCGTACCGTCTTGGTGAGGTAGATGACAACTGCCACGACTGCCAGCATGGCTCCGTTTTCTCCCCCTGAAAAATAAAGAATGGACGAGGGATTTTCCACCACTTTTGAAAAATGAAACAGGACGTAGCTGAACTTCCAAACGAGAAATGCCAGCACCAGCGCATTACTCAACAGCTCAATAATGGCTGATTTCATTTTTCGGTTATGTGTAAGCTGAGCGGAAATGGCCACAAAGCCGAGCGAAAGCGAAACAATGACCGCCAGCATGCTCATTTTCAACAAAAAGGGACCCATTTGAAAAGCATCGGACATTTTCGTTTCCTCCTTCAAGAAAATGTCTTACATTAAGGAAGACAAGTATCTAAACAATTATCACCATATCAGGAAATGGGGAATAAAGGAATGCTCACGAATATTTTTACTTTGCAGGAGCGCTATGCCCTTGCTTTTTCTACGCGAACGGAGCATCCACAAGTGCGCGTATATTGCGATGAATCGGTTCCAGACATGTATAGCCATAATTATACAGAAATTATGTCGATCCCCACGCAAGACTGGTTACGAGCTTACATTGAGCAAGAGCTACGACATGCCAAAGACCAGCAGCTCGGCCACTTGAAGCTGGAACTACACCCGTCGCTACCTTTTTCAGAAGAGTTCGTGTCTTTTGCCACTCAGCTTGGGTTTGAAGTAAATACGATGCTGTACATGCTTGCACCGTTGGATGTTGCCGATAAACTGGCGCCGAATCCACAATGCTCCGTTTTACGTGGGGATTCACTCGAAGTCATGGAAGCAGGCATTCGCTGCCTTACTGCTAGTGATTCCGTCACGATCAATCCTGATTTTGCTGTCCGAAAAGCGAACCGGAAAAGAGAGATTTATGAAAGCGGCGAGATCATACCGTATGTATGCTTTGTCGATCAGGAGCCAGTCGGTGCATGTGAATGGCATCTTTACAAGGAGCTTGTTCGAATGGAGGAATTTTTTATACTGGATGACTGGCAGCGTAGAGGATTCGGCACGGAAATCATTCGGGTCATGATGCAGGACGCCAAAAAACTCGGCGCCACCCATATGTACTTGACGACCTATGCAGATGATACGCCGCAAGAAATGTACAGCAAGCTCGGCTTTCAAGAGGTCGTGAGGCATTTGGAAATGATCTGGCTAAAGAACTAAAAAAGCTCCCACCAAGTAGCTTAGTGAGAGCCATCCTATTTTCAGCGTTGATCTAGTCTTTTGTTTAGCAGCGCTTCTGCCTCCCGATCCCTTCGGTCGGTTTCGCCGTTTTTGGTCCATTGTAAAAATCGGTCGTCCAAAAGCTCTGCCAAGATTGCCCGTTTGTCCGCTTCGCTCACCGCCAGCGAGAGTACTTGTCTTCTCATGCTGCCGAGAAAAAGCGTGTAGTCCTCGTATTCTGGTCCCACCCACTCTTCGAGCTGGCGGCGCATTTTCTTCGCCAGACCCGGGTTGTTCCCACCCGTAGAGATGGCAATCTGCAAGTCTCCACGTGCAACGACGGATGGAACGGTAAAAGAACAGAGGTCTGGGCGATCAACGATATTGATCCACTGCTGCGGACGGCACGATTCGTATACAGCCAGATTGACGGCGGGATCACTCGTCGCCGCGATAATGAGCACTGCCTCCTCTACGTCCTGTGGGGTAAAGGGTCGCAGTGCTACCATCAGCTTCTTAGCGTGTGCCCATTCAAGGATGGTTGCCGTACAGGAGGGACTCACAACGGTGACATCCGCACCAGCAGCAAGCAGACTGCCGATTTTCCGCTCGGCTACCTGCCCGCCACCGACCACCAAGCAACGCTTGTTTTGTAGATTGACCATCATGGCATAGTTCGTCACCAGCGTTCCCTCCCCTCGGCTTCCTATTGTTGCACTCGCTCCATTCCAAGCGTAGCTTCAAACCAGTTGATTTTCTCACGCATCTTCACGACATCACCGACCAAAATGATAGCTGGATTCGTGATGTGACTGTTTTGGGCCAAACGTTCCTCAATATCAGCCAAGGTACCCGTGACCACCGCTTGCTGCGGGAGTGTTCCCCAAGAGATGACAGCTACTGGCGTATGCGGATCGCGTCCATGCTTGATTAACTGGGTGCGGATCAACGGCAGATTGGCTACCCCCATGTAAAAGGCAACGGTGTCGATGCCATTCGCGAGAGCACGCCATTTTTCTACAGCCAACTCCGGCTTGTCTTCTCGCAAATGTCCCGTCACGACAGCGAATGACGAGCCGTGATCGCGGTGTGTCACGGGAATACCCGCGTACGCCGAGGCTGCAATTCCAGCTGTTACTCCCGGGACGATTTCAAAGGCAATTCCTCGCTCAGCCAAATGCTGCGCTTCTTCTCCCGCACGACCAAACACACAAGGATCGCCACCTTTTAACCGAACGACAACTTTTCCTTCCAGCGCCTTTTCCGCTAACAGCTCGTTAATGGATTCCTGTCTCATCGTGTGATGATCCGGCAGCTTGCCGCAGTAGATGCGTTCTGCCGTCTGTGACGCGTACTCCAGCAGAGCTGGATTTGCGAGACGATCATACACAACCACCTCTGCCTTTTGTAGGCATTCCATTCCTTTTACAGTAATCAGCTTTGGATCACCAGGGCCAGCTCCTACGAGATAGACTTTGCCCGCGCCGCTCATCGGTCACTTACTCCTGCTGATGAAAATGTCGCCATCTCACGAACCATCCGTGTCGCTGCTTCCACGATTGGAAACGCCAATGTTGCTCCGCTTCCTTCGCCCAGTCGCAAATTCAGGCTGAGTAATGGCTCCTTGCCTAATGCTTGTAGGACAAAGTCATGCCCCGGCTCCTCAGAACGGTGACCCGCGATCAAGTAATCAGCAACGAGTGGCTCCATGCGAACAGCCAGCAAAGCCGCTACCGTAGCGATAAAGCCGTCCAGCAGCACAGGGACACGGCGAGAAGCTGCTCCCATGATCGCCCCTGCCATTGCTCCGATTTCCAGTCCTCCGACTTTTGCCAAAACGTCCAATGGATTGGTTGCATCCGGGCGATGCAGCGCAAGCACATCACGAACAACTGCCTTTTTACGCTGCCAGCCTGCGTCATCCAGTCCTGTTCCTCGTCCGACGATTTGCTCAGGATCAGCTCCGGTTAAGGCTGACAGAATCGCACTGCTAGCTGTCGTGTTGCCAATCCCCACTTCACCGACGATCAGGACTTTGGCGCCTTCCCCGATAATCGCTTCTGCCATTTCAAGGCCAACTGCGATGGAGCGCTGCGCTTCGTCTGCTGTCATCGCTGCTTCTTTCAGCATATTGCCCGAGCCTGCTCTGATTCGTTTGTTGTAAACACCCGGTGCTTCGACCTCGACCGATACACCGACATCTACGATTTTTTGGATGGCTCCGATTTGTCTGGCGAAGACGTTGACTCCAGCTCCGCCATGAACCATATTCAGCACCATTTGCGCTGTCACTTCCTGCGGATAGGCAGAGACACCTTCCCGTGCCACACCGTGATCGGCCGCAAAAACAAGCACGCCCGGCGGTGTCACAACAGGCATCGTCTCACCTGTCATCCCAGCCAGCTCAATAGCCAATTGCTCCAAGCGACCAAGGCTGCCAAGCGGCTTGGTCAACTGATCCACATGCTGTCTCGTTTGCTCACTTGCTTCCTGATTTCGTGGCTCAATCGCCGGATAAATGACTGACATTACACCTGCACCTCTTTTTCTTGAAAAGCCTTCATGTACTCTTCGATCGTATCCAACTTCACATGGCGACGAACGGTATCCGCCAACAGATCGTATCCCTGCTCTCTCAGAGCGACAAAGGATGGGCGCTCAGTGATAGGTGGGAGACCTTTTTTCTCACGGATGGTATTCAGCAACAGCGTGCGGAAGTGGTCATTGTGAAACAGCCCATGAAAATACGTGCCGATCATCTGACGCTCCTCCTGACAATAGCCCTCCGTACGCCCCTCCATCTGGATAAAAGGAAACTCATTGCTCGAATAAGCAGATTGCCCCATGTGAATCTCGTAGCCTTCCACCGTCAGTTTTTCCTTCGCAAATACTGCTTCACCGCGGGACAAAACTGTCGTTTTCTTCTGCTCCATCGTCGTGATCATCGGGATGAGACCCAGCCCATCAAGCTGCTGCAACGGAGACTCGACCCCAGCAGGATCGTGAATAGAATCTCCCAGCATTTGATAGCCGCCGCACAAACCGACGATATACGTCTTCCCTTTATGATGAAGGTCTTTGACCGCCGCAGCAAGACCTGTCTCTCGCAGAAATTGCAAATCCTCAAGTGTATTCTTGCTGCCCGGCAAGACAATCAGGTCGGGCTCACCCAGCTCTTCCAAACGTGTCACAAAGCGCATCCGGCAATCCGGCTCTACAAAAAACGGGTCCACGTCTGTAAAGTTGGAAATTCGCGGGTAGCGTAAAACCGCAATGTCAATCTCTCGCGGTGTCTCACGCTGGCCTTGATAACGGTGCAAAATCAGCGAATCCTCCGCATCGATCCACAAGTCTGGAATAAATGGCACGACACCAAGGACAGGCTTGCCTGTGTATTCCTCGAACCAGTCCAGCCCCGGCTGCAAAAGTGTCAAATCACCGCGAAAACGATTGATGATGACTCCGATCACGCGGTCCCGATCTTCGGGTTCGAGCAGCTGGAGGGTACCGACCAAGCTAGCAAACACACCCCCACGCTCGATGTCTGCCACCAAAATGACGGGCGCGTTCGTGAGACGAGCGACCCGCATATTGACGAGCTCGCGGTCATTCAGATTAACCTCTGCCGGACTGCCAGCCCCTTCAATGACGACCCGCTCATAGGAGCTGGCGAGTCGTTGATACGCTTCCTCAATGATCCGCAAGCCCTCGTGATAAAATTCCGTGCGATAGGCAAAAGCTTTCATGTTGCCATATGGCTCGCCGTTGACGACAATTTGCGATTCGGAATCTCGCGTCGGCTTGATCAAAATGGGGTTCATGTCGGTCGTCGCCAGAATTCCTGCTGCTTCTGCCTGAACGCCCTGTGCCCGGCCGATTTCTTTTCCATCCAACGTCACGTAGGAATTCAACGCCATATTTTGCGATTTGAACGGAGCTGTCTTGTAGCCATCTTGGGCAAAAATCCGGCACAGCGCTGTAGCAATCGCACTTTTTCCTGCATCCGAGCTAGTACCTTGCACCATCAACGGGAGGGTTTTAGGCACGAGCGGCCACCTCCGCGCAACGGTTCAACCAACGCTCAACCAGTTCGGGATTGGAGCCAAAATGCAAGTGAGTATAGCCTGCGACCAGATTCCCCTGGGCATAGCCCTCCGGCTTCGTACCGCGAAGTCCTTTTGTTTCGTAGGCTGTTGGTAATTGTTGATCCGAAGCATACGTCGAGTAATGGAATTCATGCCCTTTTGCCTGTTCTTCGGTGCCGAGCAAGAAATTGCCTTCCATGCCGCGCACTTCCCGATAGCCAAGCGCTGCGAGCTTTTTTTGCATGGTCACCTTGCCTGGGATGAGCCCCACCATCGGATAACTGTCGCCCTCGGTCGTCACGATTGCCTCTGTCAAAAACATGTAGCCGCCGCACTCAGCCAAGGTAGGCAAGCCTTTTGTGATCGCAGATCGGATCGATAGTTTCACCGCTTCATTTTGCGATAGCTCTGCTGCAAATTCCTCCGGGAAGCCTCCCCCAATGTACAAGCCATCCGCGTCCTCAGGCACTCCCTCTCCGGCCAGCGGAGAAAAGAACGCGAGCTTCGCGCCATATGCTTCGAGCAGCTCCAAATTTTCCGGATAGTAAAAATGAAAAGCAGGGTCCTTCGCAACAGCAATGGTGACATCGGCAGATGCTTTTCGCGGAGCAAACAACGTAGGTTCTGCTTGCAGCGGCTCTGCCTTTGCCAGCTCCCAGATTTGCTCCAAATCGACTGTCTCCGCAATCAGATCAGCCAGCTTTTCAAACAGCGGTGTCAGCTCTCCACGCTCAACAGATGGCACCAATCCGAGATGACGTTCCGGTATTTCCAGCTCGTTCTCCCGTTTCAGGTAGCCCACGACCGGAATCCCGCACTCCTGCTCGATCGCTGCCTTCACGATTTTGTGATGGCCTTCACTGCCGACCTTGTTCGCGATGACACCGACGATTCTCGCCTGTGGATTGAGCAGTTGAAAGCCTTTGACAATCGCAGCCGCACTGCGAGCCATGCTCTGACAATTGACCACCAACAGAACCGGGGTGCCAGTCAGGATGCTGATTTCGGCCGTGCTGCCTTTATCGCTGGTCGCTTCCTTGCCATCGTACATGCCCATAACGCCCTCGATAATCGAGATGTCTGCACCCTCGCTGCCACGGACAAAAATCTCTTTCACGATCTCGTGCTCCAACATAAAGCTGTCCAGATTGCGCGAAGCTCTCCCCGTTACAGCCGTATGATACGTGGGATCGATGTAGTCAGGTCCGCACTTGAAGCCCTGTACGGTATGCCCTTTTCTTTTCAGAGCAGCCATCAGTCCGATGGTAACGGTTGTCTTACCCGCTCCGCTGCCTGTTCCGGCAATCACAATACGGCGGCTGTCCGTCATGCGCGCTCCTCCTCATGATAGGGCATCAATCCGACCGAAATGGTGGTGTTGCCCGACTTCTTCTTGGTCAAAACGAGTTCGTCTGCGCCAGTATACAGCTTCACGGCGGGCTCGCTCACTCCGTACGCTCCGGTGAATTTGAAGACGGTATCAGACGGATCGCTGATTTCTACCTGATTCAACTCTTCAGGCGAATACCAGACGAATGGCCAGCCGTATTTTTCGCAAACGGCGATCAGACCCGCTTCATCCTTTTTCAGCTCGATGGTCGCCAATGCTTTGACACTTTTGATTGAAAATTGCAGTTCATCCAGCGTTTCCTTGATGACTGCCTCGATCTCCTCTGCGGAGGTTCCACGGTTGCAGCCCATCCCGAGCACGATGACCTTCGGACGATAAAGGACACCGTTGTCCAAAATCGATTGTTCCTCCGGTGTGAGACAGCGATGAGAAACGACTAGAGCAGCTTGCGGCTGATCGGCTTTTGCCTCAGCGATTGTCGCGTATTCCTTGATGGATGGTGGCATCGGTGTATCATGCATCCACCAGTCGCGTTCACCGGATTCATTGATGACAGCTACGCGCTCCTCATTTACGACAGAAGCACTGACAGGGGTCAGCTTTTCAGCGGAATCCCACTCCCAGCCAAAACGTCTACCGAATAGATCGACCGGAATCGTCTTTTGTACGTCAGATGCTGTCGTGATAATCGGACGAGCACCCATGACTGCCGCTACCTCGCGAGCCAGCTCATTGGCACCGCCCAAATGACCGGACAGCACACTGATGACATTCTCCCCACGGTCATCGACAACGACGACACCCGGATCTTTCTTTTTATCTTCAAGCAAAGGTGCGATCATCCGAATAACCGCACCCAGAGAAATAATGATAATTAAACCTTTATACGCAGGCCAGAGAGCTGGAAACAGCATCCGTACGCTGTTTGAAAAAAGCTGGATGCCGCGCGCTTCCTCGTCTCCCCGCTCAAACTTGCTCATGTAGTACAAGTCTGTTCCAGGAAATTTTTGCGCCAAATCACGCGCCATCTCTACTCCGTGCTTTGTGATCGCGACAATGGCATAGTCTCCGCGCTGCTCGATAGGAGGGATTTCTCCCTCGATCAGTTCGATGATCTTCATTATTCTTTCACACCTTTTCTGAACCCGTGTGTAAAGGTTTTGTCGTACAGCTTGGAACGGTACTGCTCGCTCTTGTCGTGAATGTTCGGATCCAATGCCCAGCCAGCCAAAATCATTGCGTGCTTGCGAATGCCGTTTTTACCCATGTCTTCGTCCAAGTTTTTCAACGTCGTGCGAACGATCAATTGATCCGGCCAGCTCGCACGTTGTACGACTGCGACAGGTGTGTCCTCGCTCCAACCAGCTTCGACCAGCTCGCGGACTACTTTTTTCGTCAAAGTCGCGCTAAGGTATAGTGCCAACGTGCAATGATGCTCGCCGAGTGCACGCAGTTTTTCTCTTTCAGGCACTGGTGTGCGACCTTCCGCGCGGGTGAGGATGATCGTCTGCGTCAGATCAGGAATCGTCAGCTCGGCTCCTACTGCTGCCGCTGCCGCAAATACGGAGCTCACACCCGGTACGATTTCTACCTCGATGCCTTTTTCCTTTAACAGTGCGATTTGTTCCATGATGGCGCCATAAATCGATGGATCGCCCGTATGCAAGCGTACGACTGTTTTTCCACTGCTAATCCGGTCTACCAACTGCTCTACCATTTCTTCCAATGCCATACCCGAGCTTTGCAGTACTTCTGCTTCGGGGTTGCCCATTGCTACCAATTCCTCATTCACGAGAGAGTCTGTATACATAATGACGTCTGCCTTTTGCAGCAGCTTCAAGCCTTTTACCGTAATCAAATCAGGGTCGCCGGGACCCGCTCCTACTATGTACAGTTTCATTACTTTTTCACCACCATCAGTGTAAGATAGCTAAGCTCTGCCCGCTCCAGTTCACGCATATCGGTCCAAACCATTTCCTCGGAGGAAGTAACCTTGGTTGCTACCGCTGCCTTTTCAGCCAGCCCCATTTCTTTCAGCAAGCCAATGATCATTGGCAGTACTTTTGCTACCTTCAGGAACACGACGGTATCGTGGTTCTCAAGCGCTTTGCGCATGGCTTCCTTGTCTTCTGTTGCCGGGATGATTCCGATCTGCTCGTCGCCATCCGCCAGTGGCAGATTGAAGCGGGAAGCTGCTCCCAAAAACGAAGACACACCTGGCACCGACACGACTGGCACTTCCGGATGCTCCTCATGCATGACGCGCATCATGTGGATAAACGTGCTGTAAAACATCGGATCGCCTTCCGTTACAAAAGCGACGTCCTTGCCTTCAGACAAACGCTCCCAGACGATCTCCACCGTGTTGTTCCACTCGCGCTCCAAAATTTCTTTGTCCCGCGTCATCGGGAATACGAGTCCGAGCATTTCCTTGTCTGGGGACTGCACATACAGCTCCGCGATTTGATGCGCGTAGCTTTTGCTGCCCATCCGTTTTTTCGGGTACGCAATCACTGGCGATTGCTGTAATAGACGAAATGCCTTGACGGTAATCAATTCAGGGTCGCCGGGACCTACGCCCAGTCCGTACAATGTTCCGATCTTAGTCACTTGATGTCTCCTCCTTGTTCTTCTGCCTGCTTGGCCCAAGCCGTAATGATGTAGATCGGATTCAATGCTTCAAAGCGTGTCAGGGACAAAATCGGCTTGCTGCGCGATAGCTGCGCCAGTGTCACCGATGTCTCGAATCCTTCCTGCGCGAATGCTTGTGTCGCTTCGTACAATGTCTCAATGGTCGCTGCGTTCACCACAATCCGGCCATTCGGGCGCAGTCGTGTGCAACAGATATTCAACAGCTCACGCAATTCTCCACCGCTACCTCCGATGAATACAGCGTCCGGGTCTGGGAATTGATCGAGGCCATGTGGGGCGCGTGCATTGACCACTGTCAAATCCGTGCGAAACTTCGCCATGTTCTGGCGGCAGTTTTCCAGATCGTCCGCGTTCTTCTCTACGCCGTACACTTCACCCTCACGCGCAATTCGTGCCGCTTCAATGGCGACAGAGCCTGTGCAGGTGCCGATGTCCCAGACGATGCTTTTGGCATGCAATTGCAGCTGGGCAATGCTTAATATACGCACTTCTTTTTTCGTAATGAGTCCCTTGTCCGGCTTGCGCTGAGAGAACTCCTCGTCTGCGATTCCGAACGGCCATACTGGGCTTGGACGGCGTTTTTTCAAAATCACGACATTCAGATCAGAGAAGACACCGTCCGCCATTTCCTCAAGGGAATACCAGCCCGTCCGCTCTTCGGCACTGCCCAGATTCTCCGCCACAAACGCATCGTACTCAGTCATCTGAAACGAAAGGAGGTACTTGGCAATCGCTGCTGGCGAGTTCTCCCGATCCGTCAACAGCGCGACCTTTTCCTTTCCGTCGATCCGCTGTGCCAGACCTTTGATACTGCGCCCGTGTACACTGGCAAGTGTCGCATCCTGCCATGCTTCACCCATTTTGGCAAAAGCGAGCTGAATGGAGCTGAGGTGCGGGTAAATCTCCACGTTCAGTTTTTTGGCAAGCAAGCTGCCGATGCCGTAAAAGAGCGGGTCACCTGACGCCAGAATGACCGTCTTGCGCGTTTCTGTGCGCAGCTCCTCCACCATGGCAGTCAGACCGCCCTTCAGCACACGCTTTTCCCCTGTATACTCCGGGAAAAAGCTGAGGTGTCGCTCTCCTCCAACCAACAGTTCACTTTCTTCTATCCATGTCCGGTACAACGGCAGCAGGCTCTGCTGTCCATCATCCCCGATTCCAATTACTTTCATCGCCTGTGTCATTGATCGTCACCCTTCCCAACAGGGACCCTTTCATTGTGATGATGATGGTTTCAACCTCGATGCCGCCGCCCACTTCCTTTAGTGCAGCACGACAGCAGTTTTCGCACATGATCTCGAAAAAGGCGGGCGTGTCCACCATCATATCGCCTACCTGTGAAGCGGTGTTGGCTCCCAAAATTTCGTCAATACGCTCCTGCGAAGCTCCCGCATCTGCTGCCATTTGGGCGAGGAAGCCGAAATCGACGGGTGCGCTTTTGGAATGAACCATCATGACGCCCTGCGCTACCTTGGAAAACTTGCCCATCATCCCGACCAAGGTCACTTTGCGCATCTTTTTGTTTTTGCACTGCTTGAGGGAAAAGCCGACGAAATCGCCCATTTCCACGAATGCTTCTTCCGACAGCTCTGGATAAGTAGCGACCCCGTAGGATTCACTCTTTCCACCCGTCGACAGCACAATATGATCGCAGCCGGCTTCCTTGGCGACGTTGACCGCTTGCGCCACGCTTGCCTTGTAGGCAGAAGTGGAAAACGGCACCACGATTCCACGCGTCCCCAAAATGGAGATGCCGCCGAGTATGCCGAGTCGTCCATTCAATGTTTTTTTGGCGATTTCCTCGCCCGCAGGCACGGAGATGACGATTTTGATCCCGCGTTTCGTCCCGTACTCATCCAGAACAGCCTGCGCGGTTTCCCTGATCATTTTGCGCGGGACGGGATTGATCGCTGCCTCGCCAATCGGAACGGGCAAACCTGGCTTGGTCACCCGTCCCACACCGAGTCCGCCATCCAAAATAATGCCGGGCTCATCCGACCATTCTACGGTAGAAAGGATAAGGGCACCGTGTGTCGCGTCAGGGTCGTCTCCTCCATCCTTGATCGTACCTACTGTCGCCCTCTCCCATGAAAATTCACAGCTCTCCATCTGAAAGGTGACGTCCTCGCCGATTGGCAGGCGAATCGTCGCTTGGCTTTGCTCTTCCTGAGTAATCAGCGCGATCAAAGCAGCCTTGGTCGTCGCCGTTGCACATGATCCAGTCGTATATCCGTGGCGGAGGGGTTTTGCCTCTTTTTCGTCCGTTGCTGCTTTGGCTGCCATCTGCTTAGCCCAACCGTTCCGCCATAATCGAAATGGCATTCAATGCTGCTACGGTTACTGGGCTTCCGCCTTTACGTCCCATGTTCGTGATGAATGGGATATCGAGCTTCGCCAGCTCTTCCTTGGATTCTGCCGCAGATACGAAGCCGACTGGCATCCCGATCACCAGACCTGGCTTTGCTTCGCCTTCCTTCACCATACGGATCAGCTCCAGGAGTGCTGTAGGTGCGTTTCCGATGCAAAAGATTCCGCCATCTGCTTCCTTGATCGCTTTGCGCATGGAAATGATCGCGCGGGTCGTATTCAGACGCTTCGCCTCTTCCATCACATCGCGGTCAGAGATGTACACCTTTACTTCTCCGCCGAATTTTTCAATGCGGTTTTTGCTGATGCCGACTTGCACCATTTGTACGTCTGCTACGACGATTTTGCCGCTGCGGATTGCTTCGATTCCCGATTTTACTGCGTTCGGGTGGAAAACAAGGCTGCGTCCAAGGTCAAAGTCTGCGGATGCGTGGATGACGCGTTGTACTACCGGATATTGTTCTTCCGTAAAAGAATGCTCGCCCAGCTCATCTGTAATGATTTGAAAGCTCAATTCCTCAATCTCTTGCGGTTGTACGGTCATTGGTTTAAATTCCGTTTTGAAATCCATAGTTAGTTTCCTCCAGTCGCTTGTTTAAGTTCGCTCAGCACGCTTGCGTAATCGGAAAACTTCGTTCCATAATCGATCTTCGGACGACCGATGACGATTGTTTCGATGCCCATTTCCAGTGCCGCTTCCACCTTTTCGTCAAAAGCGCCTACCTTGCCACTCTCCTTGGTGATCATCAGCGTAACACCATAATGATCGTAGAGCGCTTTGTTCAGCTCCTTGGAAAAAGGACCTTGCATCGCGACGATGTTTTTTTGCTCAACACCGAGCTCTTCGCATTTCTGCATATTGTCAAGACGCGGCAGCATTCGGGCGACCACCGTAGTATCCGGTAGGCCCAACAGACGATCCGTGAACGTTTTCAGCGTCTTGCTTCCTGTCGTCAGCATGATGATGCCACGCTTTTCTGCCGCCAGCTCAGCCGCTTGTACGTAGTCTTCTACTACAATCAGCTTCTCGCTGCCAGGTGAGGAGAGGCTTTCACGCTCGTAGCGAATGTAGGGGACTCCTGCGCCCTGTGCTCCTGCCATGGCGTTTTTGGAGGCTTCCTCTGCGAAGGGATGACTCGCGTCGACCACGCATTGCACGGCTCTCTCTTGAATCAGCTGCTGAATATCTTCGGCGGTCAGGCGTCCGACCTGAACAGGCACGCCTGCCTCCTCCATGCTTTTCGCAGCATTGTCAGTGACGACCGTCGTCAACAGCTCGTAGCCCTTATCCTTGATTTGCAAAGCCAACTCGCGCGCGTCGCTCGTTCCAGCCAGTACCAGAATCATGCTGTCTCCCTCCTACTTGGTAACGTGGTCGTGCTTGTGATCATGCTTGTGGTCATGATCGTGATCATGGTCATGGTCGTGATGATGGTGGTGGTGGTGACCATGGTGGTGATGATGTCCATGCTCGTCATCGTGGTGGTGATGGTGATGGTCGATGTGTTCCATCGCTGCCAGCCTGTACTGACAGGTATCACAGTTCAGCTTCACTTCCCCGTGCAACGCTTCCACCACACGATCCTTGAGCACTTCTTTCAACAACGGATGGAAGCCAAAATACTCGGCCATTTCGAACTGGGCTTCTGGATATTGCTCACGGAACTTCTCCAGTTGATCGCTCATCCGTTTGATCAACACACCCGTGAACAAGAAGTACGGCAAGAGAACAATGCGCTTCGCACCCAACTTCAGGCAACGCTCAACGCCCTCGTCGTACAGCGGATACGTCACGCCCATAAAGGCAGTCTCTACCCACTTGGCTTTGTAGCGCTCCCAGAACAGTCGGGACATTTTGTAAATATCGCTGTTGGCATCTGCATCGCTGCTGCCGCGTCCGATTACGAGTACAGCCAGGTCATCATGGTCTTCCCCGGAGGCAAAGCCTGCCCCTTCCATACGCGCGGTCAAAATATTGATCACTTCGTCGTGAATGCCGATCGGGCGTCCGTAGATGAACTGAACGTGTGGGTGCAGCTCCTTTGCCTCGTCGATGGCAGCTGGAATATGAATTTTTGCATGTCCGGCAGAGAACAGAATGATTGGAATCACCGCCACGCGGGTTGCCCCCCGTGCCACGCATGTATTCAATCCTTGCAGCATGTCAGGACGGGCAAACTCCAGAAAGCACGTCTCGATAATCGGAACATCCAAGTCAGGCGTTAGTGTCGCCACAAACTGGCGAATCTCTTCATTACCTTCCGGGTCCTTGCTTCCATGACCTACAAATAATACTGCGTCCATTTTATGTCCCCCTCGTTTTTTATTCAGTGTTCTTGCATTAATCTCCGCAGGCAGCATTCTCGATTTCAGCTTTTGCTGGCTCGTACCATGCGTAGCCCTCCAGCTCACCTACACGTTGGAAAAACTTGTGGAACCGCTCGTTCGGAAATGCTTCTTTTTTGAATCGGTTCACGATTCGCTCCACGAGTGGAACAATCTCTTCTTTTTCGATGCCTTCTGCTACCGGAATACCGGAGTGTGCATTGCGCCCCACCGTTTTTGCTCCCAGGAATAAATCGAACTTTCCTTTGCGAAATACGATCCCGATATCCTCTTGAACCGCGCCGTAGCACGCCATCCCGCAGCCGTTGAAGCCGATCTTCAGTTCCTTCGGCATTTCTTTTCCGCCCAACTTTTGGTGCAGCTCGTCGGCATAAGGAATGCTGTCTTTTTTCTCACCGTCGCAGAAATCGCAAGCTTTTACCTGCAAAACGTCTCCGATCGGGCTGAGAATCAGTCCAAGCTCTCGCAAGCGGCTAGTGATGCTGGCAGGATTGGCCGTCGGCACGCGCAAAATCATCTGGTGGTGTGGGGTGTATTCGATCTCGCCTTTTTCTCCAGCCACTTCGGCAATCGCCATCATTTGCAGCGGCGTGATTTTTTTGTTAGCAACACCCGGACTTATCGCGCATTCGAAAATCATCTCTGGCGTAAAGGTAGATACCGGACGATGGACTTGGCCGGAAGCGGACTTGGTTTCAATGCCTTTCGCCGCATTGATAGCAGTCAACGCCTCCATCGCCCATGCGAAAGGAGCTTTTGGTGCCTCTACCTCTGTTGCAGGCAGCGCTTCCAGTACGGCCGTGCTTGTTGCAGCATAATTTGCTGGTTCTGTAGCCGTTACTCTGTCCTCGGTAACGGCTACTGGTCTTTCTGCCTTCGGTGTCGCTGGTGCTTCCGGAGCTGACGCAAGGCTGCTCTCCTCGGAGGCCTCGAGCGACCACGGCTCATTTTCTACACGCAGACGCTGATGCGGCTTCAGTGGCTGCTCATCGGCAGACAGCGTGTATTTGCGCTGGTAGCCGCGCGGCGTAATCATTTTGCCGTCGTATACAAACGTCGATGTATTTCCAATAATCACGGTGGTCAACATGCCGATATCATGCTCCAGCATTTGCGCCAGGGTCGTCACGACAACCGTTTCCCGGTCGCGATAAGCACTTTTTACAATGCCGACTGGCGTATCTGGTGAGCGGTACTGCAAAAGAATGCGTTGCGCTTCCACAATCTGGCGGGTACGTCGTCCGCTGCGCGGGTTGTACAACGCGATTACAAAGTCAGCCATCCCTGCTGCGTCAATCCGTTTGGCAATCAGTTCCCAAGGCGTCAAGTGATCACTCAGACTGATCGTGCATGCGTCGTGCATGATAGGCGCACCGAGAATTGCCCCACAGGAATTGATCGCCGAGATGCCCGGCACGATTTCGATTGGTACACCGGTTGCTTCTGTCCAGCCTTTTTCCACCAACACCTCATATACGAGACCTGCCATCCCGTAAACACCTGAGTCTCCACTGGAAATGACCGCTACCTTTTTGCCTTCCTCTTCCGCCTGACGCACGGCTTCCCGTGCACGCGTCACTTCTTCCGTCATCCCTGTGCTGACGATTTGCTGATTCGTCAAAAGTCCGCGGATCAAATCTACGTAAGTGGAATAGCCGATAATGATATCGGACTCCTGCAGGGCTTCCCGCGCCCGCTTGGTGATATGCTCAAAACTTCCTGGACCAAATCCGATCACAAACAACTTGCCGCTCATAAGGCCCCTCCCCTTTTCGCTTCCTATTTATAATAAAATTGATATCATCACGCTAACGAGCAGACATAAGAGCGAAACGAGATACATCAAACGAATCGTCGTGACAATATCACTTGCCTGCAATGGTCGTTTCGCATCTCCCATTTTTGCCCGATTCGATGCAACACCTTGGTAATAATTCAGTCCCCCGAGTTGCACGCCTAATGCACCAGCGACTCCAGCTTCTGGCAAACCACTGTTAGGACTCGGATGCAAGTGTGCATCTCTTCTGATCATTGCCCAGCACCGCTTCCAATCCAATCGCTGCAGCCAGCTTGCGGCAACGAGCAACAAAGCTGTCAAACGGGCGGGTATGTAGTTCAGTACATCGTCAAAGCGGGCGGATGCCCAGCCGAGATTCCTATACTTCTCGTTTTTATAGCCAACCATGGAGTCGAGAGTGTTGGCGGCACGATACGCCATTGCCAACGGCGCTCCCCCAATCGCTGCGAAAATCAGCGGAGAGACGATCGCATCGACGATGTTTTCCGCCACGGTTTCTACCGCTCCCCGACATACTTCCGGTTCATCTAACCGCTCTGTATCACGTCCCACTACCATGGACAAGGACCGTCTCGCCGCTTCCATATCCCCAGCCACGAGATGACGAGCAATCTCCATCCCGGCATCAGCCAAGCCTTTTGTTGCAATCGTCGTGGATATCAACCAGGCACCCAAGATCCAGGCAAGCACCGGATGGATGAACGTGACTCCCCACAAAAGCAGCCAAACAACAGCGTAGCTGCCGCCTACGATCACGAGCGGGAACAGGACTCCTGCCAGCTTCAAATGCGACTCCTCTTTGACGAGAGAACGAATAACCCGCTCCAATCGTGTAATCCACCAGCCCATGATGATCACTGGATGTGGCAGGCTCCGGGGGTCTCCTACAACTCGATCAATCAAATAGGCCGCGCATAAAATCCATACTTCTGTCATGTTGTCCCTCTCTTACTCTTCAGGGGTTGTCGCATCCAGCTCTGTCCTTCCGCATCCAAGCATTCCGCTACTAGAGCCTCCCCATGCTTAATGCCATCGACCTGCCAATATCGGTCAGGATTGTTTTCGAGCCACGCGGCCTGAAACCAGCGGATCACGCCGCCATGTGTGACGATGACGACTGTATCGGATGCCTCCTCCTTGCCCACTCTCTCCAACAAGGACCGTAGCCAACCATCCACGCGCATCCCCAGCTCTTCCAGACTCTCCCCTTGTGGAGGTCGATTTCGAAAAGGATCGTCGTACCACCTCGTGGCTCGCACAGGGTCCGACTGCATCAGCTCATCGTAGGTCATCAGCTCCCACTCACCAAAAGACAGCTCTCGCAGTGCTGGTTCCGGAATAACTGATAATCCCCAAGCAGCTGCGAGCGGTTCGGCAGTCTGGATGCATCTGAGCAGATCACTGGAATAGATCACAGCAGGTTGCCCGATGAGCACAGGTAATTCCTTTGCCAACTCACTCGCGTGCAGATACCCGCGTTCATTCAAAGGAACGTCACTATGCCCCAAATATCGATGCTCACGATTGCTGTCTGTCTCCCCGTGACGTATCCAAACTAGCTTCATAACCACCAGCTCCCGACTAACACCAAGAGAACGACTGCTTCACTGCTTTCGATAACAGCCCCGTAGCAGTCTCCATTTAGTCCACCCAATTTTTTTGAAACCGAGCGTGAAAACAATAGAGCGAACAACAGTGACAGGAAAATGGCTGTGATGACCTGCAAGCCCCCAAGATACCAACCTGCGGCAAACACGATGATGTAGCTCACGATGATAGAGGAAACGGAAAGCCCAGCACTGATGCCTTTTCCGATCCCTTTATCTGCCGAAAGATACGGCCAGAGCTTAATCGACAAAAGCACATGTGTCCGCGCTGCTACTGGTGCTACGATCAAAAAGCTGCCCCATCCCGGATGTGCGAGCTCTGCGACTGCACCCGCCTTGATCAGCAACAGCATAATCGCAGCAAGAACGCCCATCGCTCCTACGCGGCTGTCCTTCATAATCGAAAGGATTTGCTCTCTCGGTCTGCTGCTGCCAAGACCGTCCGCGAGATCCATCCACCCATCCATATGAAGACCACCGGTCACGTAGACCCATGCGACCAGCGTCAAAATAGCGGCGATCCATGGACTAAACAGCACCAGTCCTGCCTGATATACACCCCATAGCAATAAACCGATGACCAAACCAACTGCGGGATACCAGTTGACGCTTTTTCTCCACGCCTCCTCTGAAGGACGAAGCCACGGAACCGGTATACGCGTAAAAAACGAGATCGCGTGTAAAAATGCATTCATCCTTTGATCCTCCACGGTATCCCCGACAAAACCGCGTAGACGGCGTCCGCTTGTCGCGCACTTCTCTGATTGACATCGCCCAGCACATCCGCGAACCATCTGCCCAAACGACTCAAGGCTACACCGCCCAATCCGACCTCGCTTGTGACGGCAATGACTTTTTGCGGGGAATTGTGAACGAGGGACAGCCATGCCTCTGCCTCCTGCAGCAGGGATTGCGTGTGTGAAGGACTTCTCCATTCAGACTCGTCCATACTCATCAATCGATTACTCACCCAGGTGGACAGACAATCGATTAAAACCACATCATACTGCTCACTGAATGCGTGGTAATCGGTTAATCGCTCTCCTACCTCCACACAGCCCCATTCCAGCGGACGACGTGCCTGATGCAGCTCGATTCTCTGCTTCATTTCATCATCCCAGGCCTTGCCTGTCGCCACGTACAGGACTCGACTGCCCAACTTCATCGCAAGCTCTTCCGCGTAGCGGCTTTTTCCTGAACGGACACCGCCTGTTACCAGCACCAAGCTCATCGCTGTTCACTTCCTTCCGCATGGACCTCGCGGAGCGCTGCCAGAAGTCTTTCATTTTCCTCTCGTCCACGCACTGCGATTCTCACATCATGTGCCGTCAGACCGGGATACATCGCACAGTTGCGGATCAGAACGCCTTTTTTGCCGAGCCGTGCCTGCAATTGTTCCGCTGGCAATCCTTCTGGTGAGCGCAGCAGCAAAAAGTTTGCCTCCCCCGGCCATACCTGCCAGCCCAACTCACCGCTGATGCAATCGATCAAATACGCACGTTCTGCTTTTATGAGCCTTCGCGTCTGTTCCTCATATGCCTGCTCCTGCAAGCACAGTTCTCCAGCTAAAAGGGCCAGTGCATTCACGCTCCAGCTCACTTGCTTCTGGCGCATCCTCGCAATGACATCCGGATGCGCAATCGCATAACCCAGGCGCAATCCCGGGATCGCGTACATTTTCGTCATCGAGCGCATCAAGATCACACGGGGAAAGCGCTCGAGCTGCGTCGCCAATGTATATTGCCGATCTTCCTCCACAAAATCGAGGAAAGCCTCATCCACGATGAGCCACGTGTTGGTCTTACTCGTCCATTCCGCCATTTGGCGAAGCTCATCCGGTTGATACAGGATTCCCGTCGGATTGTTTGGCGACCCGACAAATACGAGATCAGACTGCGTAAAAAGAGTGTGCAGCTCTATAGGATCGGGCTTGTACCCGTTCGCTTCCTTCCCGTAGCAGCCAATGACACGGGCACCATACTGCTCGGAAAGTTGCGCGTATTCCGAAAAGCAAGGATATACCACACCAACCGTTTGCGGCGAAAGACCGAGAATGGCCAGTGCCATCGCCTCCGCTGCACCATTGGCAGGCAGCAACCATTCCTCCGGCACTTGCAGCCGCTTCGCCAGCGCACGCCGAAACACACGATGTCCAGGGTCTGGGTAATGCGCTACAGCAGCCAGCGAATCCAGCAGCATCTCACGAACGCTTGCTGGCATCCCCAGCGGATTAATATTGGCACTGTAATCCAGAAACTGCCCGGGCTCTCGACCAAAGCGCTGCGCTGCGGTCAGCAAGTCTCCGCCATGACCGTACTTCTCTATTACACCTGCGCTTGTCAAAACTCTACCCCCAGCACAGCTGGAATCCCTTCATCGTAGTAATGCTTGATTGGCTTCATCTCTGTCACCAAATCTGCGATGTCCAAAATCTCCTGCTTTGCGGCCCGTCCCGTAATCACGAGGTGAATATGACTTGGCCTATTTTGAATCGCTTCCAACACATCGGACAATGGCAACACATCATCAATCGGGAAGCGGTCAATCGCCAATGCATTATTTAGCTCATCCAAAATGACGACATCGTACGCTCCGGAAGAAAGCTTTTCGCTCGCAAACGCCCAAGCTTCTTTCAATGCCTGACGATGCTCCTCCGGTGTTTTCGTCCATGTGAAGCCGACGCCCATTTGCACAATTTCAATGCCCAATTTATCGAAAATAATCTTTTCTCCGTATGTACGCTCTGGCGACTTGATGAATTGAACCATCAGCACCTTTTTCCCGCGCCCTGTCGCCCGCACAGCCAACCCGACTGCCGCTGTCGTTTTTCCTTTGCCGTCTCCTGTGTAAACGAGGGTCAATCCTCGCTTCTTATCGTTTTTCTCCATCGTGACCACCTCAAAAAGTGACGTATTTTACTCCGCTGTTTCCTCCAAATACTTTCCGAAGCATAAAAAAAGCGCTCTGTTTCCCCCAGTACCTAAGGAAAAACAAAGCGCGGATAGCCGAAAAGCAACAATCCTCACCTCTTCCTTTGACCCGAAGGAAATCAGTGTAATCATAAAACAGGCAGGTCTCCTGGCTCGAGGATCATCGCTCTTCTTCTCCTTCCCGCTCCCGGATGGGCAGTGGATGGCATGATGCCTTGAAGAACAGCTACTCTCTTACAGTGGCGGGACCGCGTTGGCTTTTCACCAAACTTCCCTTTTAACCTTGCTCCTGCGAATCGGTTTCGCAAAAACAAGGACCTGTTTCTCTTCCATATGTAAATGTCGTTCGTTCCGTTGACAAGCACTTGCTTTAATAATAGCAAAAGCTACCGAGGATTCAAGCAAAAGCTGCTGATTCGTCGCTGGTGACTATTAGCAGAAAATTTAAGATAATGACCGTTTACATGCCTGATGTTTTTCGTTACCCTATTGGCAAAACAATCGAAAGTGGTGTGCAGTCATGCTATTTCCTCCGATTCCAAAAATACCAGACATGGTCCTGCCCAGCCCACTGCCGATCAAGGAATGCGGCGAACCGATGATTCCCCTCTCTTCCCTTTCAGCTCAAATCACAGTCTATCCAGCCTACTACCACAAGGGCTATGCCGGAACACAGCCAGAAGCCTTTTTGCGAGAAGGGGCAGCACACAAGCTCGCCACGGCAGCCGCGCAACTGCCTGTTGGCTACAAGCTCGTCGTGTTGGACGGCTGGCGCTCATTTGAGGTACAGGCATCCTTGTATGATCGTTTCCGTGAAGCCTTGCTATTACAAGGCTGGCAGGAAGGACCCGCCCTCACGGAAGAATTGAGCAAATTCGTCGCTTATCCAACAACAGACCTCTCCAAACCGTCCCCTCACCTATCCGGCGGTGCAGTGGATCTAACTATCGCAGGGCCTGATGGCTGGCTGGAGATGGGGACCGTCTTCGATGATTTCAGTGAACTGGCTTCCACTCGCTATTATGAAGAGCTGGCACAGTCTAAGCAAAAAGACATCGAAATTCGAGACAATCGCCGACTGCTTTATCATTTGATGACGGCTGCCGGATTCGTCAACTATCCGAAAGAATGGTGGCATTTCGAATACGGAACGCGCACTTGGGGACAAAAAACGCAGAAAGAGCCGATTTATGGCGGGGTTTTGTCGATGTAACCACAAATAATCGAGCAAGGCATGAGCCCGGTCGATACCGTACTCATGCCCAGATGGCCGCCCACTCTTCAAACTCAACAAATTCCTGTACCTCTTAGGTCACTGGTATTTCAGAAGATGCTGCTGAAACCAAAAGGCTTTTGTTGTATTCAGGTGACAATACAATATTTGTATAAGTTCCGTGCCCTGACACATAGTGATAGGAATGCTCGACGCCTGCTGGGATAAAAATAGCTGCTGGACTCTCAACAGTCTTCTCTTCTTCACCAAGTTGAACATGACACACCAGACCAGTGCCATCAGGTGCATCTCCCCAAAAGAGGAAGGCACTGTCACAATGATGCGCATGTCTGTCTACATGTTTTTCAGGAATACCGGACAAATCGCATAATCCAAATATCCTTTGGATCACATAAAATGAGGCTCGCTCATCAACACGCGAATCCATCATAACCCAGCGTATCCCTGGACCGTCACGATGATACTGTAGCTCTGAAGCACCTTTTGGAAACGGCTTTCCTACCTGTAAGGAAACAGGCAGCTTTGGGCTTCCTAGTGGAGGACGCTTTTCTTCGAGAAGCCGTGTTCTTCCAATTGTTTCGGGAGGAAATGGCTCATACGCTTTGGAATTCCTCTTTACGGCTTGGACATGGTAAGCCGATGTATGCGTAAAAGCATTTTGCCCAGCGATAGGGCGCAGTTCGTCCGGTCTATACCCTGTCGTCATACGGATCGCTTGTACAAGCTCGGGAATTCTATCCAAAGAATAACGATGATCATTTCGAAGCTTTTGCAACGCAACAGTAAGCTGGATCAAGTCAGTAATACCAGCTCTTTCGCCGATTCCTAAAATTGTCGCATCAATGACAGAAGCGCCTGCATCAATAGCCGCCAGCGCATTCGCTTGAGCAAGACCAAGATCATTATGCAGATGAACTTCAATTTCGCATCCAAATTCCTCAATGGCACGAGTTACAATTCTTTTGCATGTATCAGGCTCCCATATCCCGACAGTATCTGCCAAACTAATGCGATCTGCGCCTGCCTGCAAAGCAACATGACCTAAGCTGGATATCTTTTCCCACTCTGTCCGTGAAGCGTCTTCAATCGTGAATCTAACCTGTAAGCCAAGCTTTTTTGCTTCGATAACAGCTTGTTGGACTTTCTCTTGTATATAGCTTTCCTGGTGATGACTGAATTTGGTTTGGATAGACACATCATTAATGGAAGCCCAAATCCCCACCCAGTCTGCTTTGGCGCGCTTTACTGCATGTACTTCTTCAACAGTAGCTCTCGCATGCATTAATATTTGCGCTCGTCTTGCCGATTGAGCCACTTTTCGGCAGATTTCTTCATCCACGGCAGAAATTCCAGGATGGCCCACTTCTATGAGGTCTATCTGATAGCTTTCCAAGAGATGCAGGATGCGAATCTTGTCTTCGCATGTGAAGCGCACGCCAGATTGCTGCTCTCCTTCTCGCAGTGTTGCATCCAAAATTTGAAACGGCTTCATTTCCAGCACATCCTTACGGGTTTACTTCCTTTTTCAGGAATTCGTCTGTTTCACGCAAGAGTTGATCACGATTTTTTTCATACAACACCCAATGTGTTGCATCTTTGATAACCACTTCTTGTTTTGCAGATGCATGGGTCAGCTTATGGAAGAGGGACTTATCGGCAAAAAAGTCCAGATCTCCTCGAATGATCAACACTGGCGTCGTAATTTTCGCTGCATCAAAAATGGGTTTGTCCGTCCAGATGTAATACAGATCTACCAAAGGTCCCATTGGACGGCGGATGGATTGTTCAGGTTGCTTGCTGCTGTTAGGATCAGAGTTTACGAAGACCTTGGATACAGCATTCATTGCCTCACCGGAAACCAGATCACGTTTATCTAGCATCATGTGCCAATGGTGCATGGCCTTGTCAAACTGGACAACCTGGTACGCTGGTAATTGAGGATTGATTTCACCTGGCTTCCCTTTTGCTTCAAATGGAGTTGCCATCAAAGGCAAAGAAAAACCATGCATAACACCATAAAGCACGAGTTTTTCAATATCATCGGAATGTTCAGTCGCGTACATCCCCGCAACAACTCCACCCCAAGACCATCCTACGATACTGATTTTATCTACTTGTCGCGTTTTCTTTATGTGCTGGACGACAGCCTCCAGATCTTTAACCGCCTCAGTGGCACGGACGACAGGAGCATTCTTTACAGGTGGTTGATCCATCTCAACTGGTCGGGTAGAATGCCCAAACCCTCGGAAGTCCATCGCCCATGTGTCGTAACCTTGCTTTGCGTATTCTTCCATCCAGGAGTATCCCGGAACATCAAATGCTTGGGCGGTAGGTACGCTAAACGGTTCAAGAAACAATACAACCTCATTATTGGTGAACTTTTCCTTGTTTTTGGCACTCAAATGCCTCACATATAAGGAGACGTCCTGATCGATGCTTGGCACTTTCAGCTCTTCCGTTACGATTTCACTGGTTGATTCCACTACAGATTGAGCTTGTGTTGTACTATTTTGATTGGGGGAATCAGGAGTTGAACACCCTTGAACAAGCAGCCCTAAAGATATGACTAGCATAAGAAAATGATTTTTCATTTGATGATTGAGATTCATAGTTTGGCACTTCTTTCAAAGTAGATTTAGAGGGTGCTAGAAATTGAAGATTCTTGACAGCAACGCAATGCATCCTGCTGCAATGATTAAGCCTGCAGGCAACCCATTTGTCAGTAGCACTGCCAAAAGTGTTCCAAGTGTTACGCCTATGAAAACAACCGGTTGATCTGGCAAAATACTTAAGCCTTTTCCCCCGACATAAGAGATGATAAAACCTGCTAAAATGGCTATCGTTGCTTTCCAACTGACCATTTCCTTGCCAAGGGAGATGAAATCATATTTTTCTTTGGCAATCGGAATCAACAAGAATACCATTAGACAAAACAGACCCACATGGAAAATTGGTTTTTGGATTGCATCCATGACAGGCACTGCTTTTAGCAAAGATAATCCGAGCAGCAAGAGGGAAGCGTAGACGAGAACCAGATCCTTTGCCACTAATGACAAGAGGGCGATTACCAGTAAGATAATGGTGGTATGCAACATAGGAGTCCTTATAGTAGCGTGTTATCCCAGCTTCCCTCTGCCGGGGCTTCCACCTGTACCATTTGGACGGAAGCTAAATTGACTTTGACTAGATTGGGAGCAACGGCTGGCAATAGGTCTGGTCTCTGAATGATTAGTTTGAATGCCTCAAAGCTAGCCAATACGCCGACGATATTCGCTACCGGAGCAAGCACTGCCCATGGAGCCTCTCTCTTTACATAGGCATCTGCCCATTCAGGTAAAGCGCCTTGCGATACGGAATACTTTGCACGCTCGTCTTTGATCTGATTAATTTTTTCACGCATCTCTGGCGTGAGAGGCTGTTGATAGGAAGGGTGTCTCATGGCGACCTCATAGGGCAAGGAGTCGGGTGTCATGCACATGACTCCTCCGCGGAAAGGTGGTGTTACCGCAATCCAGATGGAGGGAATACCCATATCGGCTGCTGTTCTATGGATGATTACCCGTGCAACCAGATTATCCGTAGCATCTACAATCACATCTGTATCACCCAGCAGATCATGTGCATTTTCTTCGGTAACAAACTCCCTTGTTACCTTTACTTCCAGCTCTGGATTGATATCGTGAAGTATTTCCTTCGCTACTTCCGCCTTGGGAGAGTTGATTTTGCTGACAAAGCTGAGCATTTGGCGGTTGAGATTACTTTCCTCAAACGAGTCTTGATCGATGACATGTAGCTTCCCTACACCCATCCGGGCGAGTTGAATCAATGTGATTCCTCCCACGCCGCCTGCACCTACCACCGTTACTCTAGCATTTCGCAGTTTGGCTTGCTCCTCACTCGTAATGATTCCGAAATTGCGGGTAAAACTGTTGTTATATAATTCGTTATTTTCTATCAATGGCATACAATCATCTCCTTCGTTCTTTCAAAATCGTTATAGTGTTGCATAGTTCCACGTTCCATCAGGGGGAGTTGTCACTTTTACCGGTGTGTCCGTATCTAGATTAATGAGAACTCCTTTGGGTGCACGTGCCAACGGTTCTCTGCCCGTCAAGATTTGCACAGCTTCATGAAAGCTGAAAAGCGCTATGAGATGGGCACGAACTGGTGTAATAATCCAGCCAGCCTTTCCCTCACAAAAATCCTCTGCCCATTCCTTTGGAGCTCCTTCTTTGACAGAGTGCCAGGCCCTGGCTTTTTTTATGTCAGCAATCTCTTGGCGTAACGCTTCATTGGTCAACTTTTCCCCTGCTCCTGGAATGTTCAATGCTGTTTCGTACGAGATGCCGTCTGGAAAAAAGGAAGAGACAAACCCACGGGTTGGGGGGCTCCCTGACATGCCCACGCTTGGTATGCCCAGCTCACGAGCGGTCCGGTGGATGATGACGCGGGAGGGTATATCGTCCACTGCTTCAATCACCAGATCATGCCCTTTCATCAGTTCAAGCACATTGTCTTCATCAACATTTGCTTGGACGCATCGAACAGATATGTATGGGTTGATGGACTGAAGAGCTTCTTCAGCCGTCGCCGCTTTTGATTTACCCAATGAATGTACCGTTGCCAGCATTTGACGATTGATGTTAGAAACTTCGAATTCATCA
Organism: Brevibacillus sp. HB1.2; assembly: GCF_013332495.1. NCBI lineage: Bacteria > Bacillati > Bacillota > Bacilli > Caryophanales > Paenibacillaceae > Brevibacillus > Brevibacillus sp. HB1.2. The sequence goes on from NZ_JABMIU010000010.1 coordinate 42,414, forward strand.
GGATCTACTCCGGTGACCTGCCCGATCCCCATGCGGGCGCAAAGAATCGCTTCCATCCCCCCAACCCCGCCGAGTCCAAATATGATGACTCTTCCTTCCTTTAAGCGGTTTTGTTCCTCAGTGGTATACACGCCAATATTTTTCTTGACCATTTCCCAATAAAACGAATCCATTTCCAATTCTTCTTCCTCCTCTTTCCAATTTCAATTGACCAATTACATTTGCCATTATAGAGTTCCAGTTACTAGCAAAAAAATAGCTCGTTCTGACTATTAATTGGGTTTTATTTGAAATTTTCATGAACAAAAGAGAAATATTTTTAGCTAGAATAGACAAAATGAAAAGGCTTGAGTCCGGTACAATACCGAACCCAAGCCTTACACTCCCCTAATCTTACTGTAAGAAATCCGCCATAATGATCTCCGTATCAAAGGGCGTAATTCCCTCCTCCAAGGAAAATACTGTATCTGCCTCTTCCGCTTGATCAGTCAGCTTCCCCCTCGCCTGCGCATGAAGCATGAACAACTCATGCAGGGTAGGCTTCACCAACGAGGTGAGCGCTCTTCCCATCAGCTCCACCCCTCCCGCATTGGACTCCACATTGTTGGCAAACCGTGGATCGGAATTCAGGGCGATATCCGTCCAAATCACTTTTCTCTCCACGAGATCCAGAATAACCGGGATACAAATCCGCGTGTTTGCGGCGAGATCAACCTTGTCCTGTACCGTCTGCGGCTCGAAAATCTCCCCTGTCTGTGGCGCCGAACGAATCATCCAGCCTGCGAAGCATTCGGGCAAATCGCAATAAGGCTGACTCGTAAACGAATACAGGTTCATGACGACATATCGACCGCCATAGCGGATGACAGAATCAATGTCGATGTCGATGAATTCGCACGCGCCATTGGGAGCCTCCACAATATCCCCGCTATGGCACGCTTGATACTTGTCGGAACGCAGATTGGTATAGGAAATATGCTCCATGTATTTCCAGTTATCGTTATAAAGCACGGCAGACAAATCGATATCGACTCTGCCTGTAGGGACATCGTTGACGATACCTTCCCTCCACCACAGGAAAAAGCGAATGGTCCCTCCATCCGGGATCGATAACCGGGAGCCGCGTGCAATCGTGCGTAGTGCTTTGCTGGCGGATCGCATCGAAAACGGAACGAGATGCTCCTGTAGCCGCGGGTCGATATAGATGTTACCCAGCGACGGCAATTGGGCAAAACGGTTCAACAACGATGTCCGGCAAATATCCGCTGCCTTCTGTCTAATGTCCTCTTGCAGCCCTGGCACTCGGTTTTCAATTGCCTGTACTTTCGCCACTTGCCCTTTCGGAAAAAAGGTCCGCCATTCCCCGTAACTATCCCGTTTGTCGAAGTGATTCATGACTTGCAAAAGAACTGGAGTCGATACACCGTGCGCAATTTTCTCGAAGGCAGAAAGGACTGAACTCCCCTGCTCCGTCAAACGCAACAAATGATCCAGACGACGGGCAAATTCCCCTGGACGCTGTTCGAGCAGCTTTATCGCCATATTCACATCCGCACGTACCAACGCCTGCTCTACTTGGCTATTGAACGTCTCGACCTTGTGATTGTTGCGCAAAATATCGAATGCTTCTGCCGCTTTTGGATAGCGATCCTTATATTCAAACGGATGCAAGATTTCCCCGAGACGAATCCATCTGTTTTTGTAACGATTCATGTCTTCTACGATATTCGAGCTGGCTTCCAGCAGGCCGAGGAGCAGTCTTCTTTCGCCGCGCTTAAACTTGCGAAATTTCGCAGGCTCCGCCAAGCTCACATCCCCGTCAGACAGCGCCACTGCCAGACGTAGTACATCTGTCGCTGTCTTGCAATAGTGGGCAAAAAAAGTAGCAGGAAGCTTGTCATATTTGAGCAACAGGCTAGCAGCAATCGCCACGTTTTCCTTTTGGGGAATCTCGGCTGGGAGAGCTTCTGCGATTCCTTCATAGGCCTGAATCAAGCCCTCCAAGTCTTCCCTGTCAGTAGCAGAGAGCGAGCTATTGGAGCGGAGCAAGTTCATTCCTATCTGTAGCAGCTCTTCGTCTGTGCCCAGATGTATCAACTTCAGGCGAGACTCTCGCAGCAAAGGCAAACGTTTTTTCACTTCGTGCACAGGAAGGTCCAACGTCAAATAGTGAATGATCGCATTTACAAACAGCTCACCCTCGCCGGCCTCCATGACTTGCTTAGGAAAATTCGGATACATCGGCTTGTACTGTCGGGATGCCCCGATCTTTACCTTGAGCACAGCTACCACGTCCGAATAGAGCGCAAAAAACTCTCCTTCCGACAGCGTCCGGATTCTTTCTAGCAATTCCAGTGAAAAGGTATAGCCCAAGCTCTCAATATTACGTAAAGCCGCAGCTAAATAAGAGGTAGGCAGTTCATGCTGCTGCCCCTGATGTACGATGATTTTATTTTTCCGGCGAAGGTAGATTTGATTTTTCATTGGCATCACGAAAAAATCAGGAAAGCAGTACCCCTTATGGTGAACCAAACCTTTAGCTCAGAAGGAAGGTGTACAATAGCCTGATTTTTTATTCCTTTTTGTAATTTTTCACCATCTTACTTCAATTTTGCCAGATGGTAAAGCTTTCCGGGAGGAACGAGAAATAAATCCGTCCCCGGACCTAATTCGATTTCAATCCGCTGCCCGTTATTCCCTATTCTTCATCCCTGTAAAGTGAATACCAGAGTACCAAAACTTTACAGGAGGGAGAACTCGATTCATGAATCAATCTGTTATGAAAAATCATACAGCCCCCCCGTTCTTTCAAGGAGAGAAATGGTTAGTGTATACCGGCTTGCTTGGCTTCTTACTAGCTGCCATATGCGCACTCTGGGTCATGCTTTACGGAGGACCCGTCGCTCCTAATGGCGATGTCTCGAAAGCGTTTTCCTTTAATGCCGCACTCGGAATATTTTTATTATCGACAGCTGCCATCATTCCGTTATCTGCCCTGGGCACGCGTAGTAGAGCTTTCTTTCGCTGGTCTTATATCCTGCTTGCTTTCTATTCGTATGGAGCGGAAACCGTACAAAACTTCCGCGGCGTAGACCCGAGGTTCGTCAAAAATGGCACATCCTTTGACGTCGCTGTCGGTTCCATTTTTACTTTTGTGGCTCTTCTCTTGGTCCTCTTTTATGTATTCATTGCCATTCAGTTTTTCCACAGAAAAGCTTATTCCCTACACCCAGAGTTGGCAGTTGGCATCCGCTATGCAATGATTGCGGTTATGCTATCGTTTGCGGCAGGCCTCTGGATTTCATTCAATGATGGTCGAGTGGTCGGGCAACAAGGGAATATCATTTGGCTCCATGGTATTGGCTTTCATGCTCTGCAAGCAGTACCTTTTGTCGCTTGGTTAGCTGAACGTAAAAAACATGTGTCCACTGCTCGTACTGGCTTCATCCATCTCGCAGGTATCGCCTACTTGCTCGGTTTAGGTGCAATCGGCTGGCAAACCTATCTCGGTCGTGCTGTTTTGGAAATATCCGTATTTCCGATTCTCGCCGCCTGTTGTTTCTTGGTTGCCTTCTTTCCAATCGTTTTCTTCCTTCAACAAAAGAACAATGCAAAAAACCTCCACCATACTTCTGATATTCAGAACTAATTGATTGTCTCGATCTTTCGTGATACTTTGATACCAGTACCCGACATACGGTATCAGAAACGAGGAGATCGATCTATGACAGCGCGTATTGGACTTCCTGCACCTGATTTTACGATGGACACCGTAACGTTTGACAACGGATTTCCCCTGCCAAAGAGCTTGGTAGATTATCGTGGAAAATGGCTTCTTTTGTTCTTTTACCCTTTTGACTTTTCGAAAGTATGCCCGACGGAAATCCTCAGCCTCAACCGCCGGATCAAGGAGTTCGCGGATTTAAATGTCGAGGTGCTTGGCATTAGCGGCGACAGCATACATACACACAAAGCATGGATGAGATCGAGTGAAGGCATCGGGCCGCTCTCCTTCCCGCTCGCTTCTGATTACAGCAAAGAAGCGACCATTGCATACGGTGTGCTGGACGAAGCAACCAAAGCTCCGCTGCGCGGCAGTTTCATCATCGATCCAGAAGGTATCCTGCAATACGCAGTCATCTCCAACTCCAAGGTTGGCAGAAGCGTAGATGAGACGCTCCGTGTGATCGAAGCTCTGCAATCAGGCGGATTGTGCCCAATGGACTGGAAGCCTGGGCAAAACACGATATCCTAATCGATAGACATAAATAAAGGCCGCATGATCGCTTACACAGGATCATACGGCCTTTTCATTTTAATAATAGGCATAAAAAAATCAGGAAAGCAGTACCCCTAATATCGGATTGGGTTAGAAGGAAGGTGTACTATAGCCTGATTGATTCACCATACCATTATTTATCTTCTTTGTAAATACTTATCTGGACACGACCGGGTACGGAAACAAGTCAACGACACGCATGGTCTCCCCGCTTTCATTGGTAAACACGACATGCTCTCTTCTCAGCTCAGTCGGACTCTCCAAGCCACATGCTGCCGCCAGGGAGAACAAGCCTTCCCTCAACTGCAAAATATAGTTCATGACACGCCACTGCTTTTCTGCCGGAACCAACGCCTCCTGGTACTTGGAATCCGTCGTAGTGACCCCTGTGGGACATTTACCCGTATGACATTGCATCGCCATGATGCAGCCAGTTGCAATCATGAAGCCGCGCGCGGAGTTGACGCAATCCGCTCCCAATGCCATGGCGATCGCTACTTTGTCAGGAGTAACGAGCTTGCCGGAAGCAAAAATTCTGATGCGGTCCCGTACGCCGAACTTCCTCATCGTATCATCGAGAATGATAAGCGCGGCGAAAAGCGGCAAGCCCATGCCATCTGCCATTGCCTTATACATCGCACCCGACCCGCCCTCAGAGCCATCTACCGTGATGAAATCCGGATAAATCGACAGCTCCACCATCTTCTCAAAAAACGGCTCCAATCGCTTCGGATCGCCGACGACGATTTTCACACCGACAGGCTTGCCCCCCGCCTCCTGCAAACTGCCGATGAATCGCAAGGCTTCCTCAGGATTGGTGAGAAACTCGAAGCGGTTCGGTGAATTGACCGTTTGTCCCACTGGTACCAGCCTTGCTGCCGCGACTTTTTCCGTGACCTTGGAGCCCTCGAGGTGACCTCCGCGTATTTTGGCCCCTTGATGGAACTTCAGCTCAAACGCCTTGATGTTAGAAATGTTAGCCTTGTTCTTGAATTCTTCGATCGAAAACTTGCCCTTGTCATCACGGAAGCCGAACATCCCCGGCCCGATTTGCGAAATGATATCCGCGCCTGTCGAGAGGTGAACTTCTGCGACGCCACCCTCTCCTGTATTGATCCAAGAGCCGCCTGCCATACGTGCCCCATACCCTGTGGACATGATATAGTTCTCTCCCACTGCTCCAAAGGAGGTAGCCGAAGCACCAAACATCCCTTTCAGCCGCCAAGGCTGCCTTCTGTTTTCTCCCACGACAATGACGTCCTCATCATGTAGCAACCACGGCTTTACCTCTTGTTCCTCGATAAATTTTTCCCTTCTCGTGAACAGCCCTTCGTGGGTAATCTCGTATTTTCTGCCGGGGACGACTTTTTCATTATCAATACGCAGTTCACTCGTCAGCTTCGGGAACATCGCATTTGACAAATAGAAGCCGGGCTTCTCATAATCACGTTTACTTCCGAACGAGATCAGATCCGTCCGGTATTTTGACGCATACATGAGGCCCACGAAGTCGGCTCTGGAAAACGGTCTACCGTCTGTATCATCGTCAAACCAATACTGGCGAAGCTCTGGCCCGAGCTTTTCCAGCAAATAACGCATCCACCCCAAAAATGGATGGGACCGAATAATGGAGTGCTTTGGCTGTTTAGACAAGGCATACATGTAACCGAAAAATACAATGGGTGGTAAAAGAATGATGAAGATAATGACGCACAACAGAGTAGGTACCACTTGTGCTTACCCTCCCCAAACACCATATTCTAGTAAATCATGTCAAGGATAGGATGCAACAAGTTCTCTGTTTTTAATCGTATTTCTCATCATCCTCCCGTATTTGCCCATCTACGATTAATTCCAGCTCCGTTTCAAAATTCAGCATGATCTCTACAGGTAACTGCTCCGCAACCTCTGCCATGTCCGGCAGAAGCAGTGCATCCTCTATCGTATCAGGCTTCGTCTCCAGTTGATCGTACCACTCGCGGATTTGCTCCATCATGCGGTAAAACGAAGCCTCAAACTGATTCGCATCATCCTCCGCGTCGTCCTCGTGGCTCTTTTTCATCCGATCCCAATATTCCAGTGTCGTGCGCAGTGCTTTCTCTATGTTTGTATCCATTTATCGTCTCTCCTTTTCGCCTCTTCCTTCTCTTCCCTTTAGTATGACCGCTTTGATTTCACAATGCCACCTCAGGTGCAAGCCGCTCGCAACCTTCTATTTTTTAAAAATCGTTGCGTTTTTTGACACGTTTTATAGCCCGGTTGAGTCATACGAAAATGAAAAGAGGCTGTTATCCTAAATGTAGCTAGCAGCCGACTATCCGGCAATAAACGAGAGAGCTCTCTAGTGGAATAGGGGAGGATGCACCCTGTCATTGCGATGGAACAATCGAAAATTATCTCTCCCGCTACTTTTCGTCTCCGTCATTTGTATCGTTGCCCTACAGCTGCCTATCACAGCCAAGGCGACGCCTGCAGATTCTGACTCCTTGCAGGCGATGATTGATCAAGCACGCCCTAACGATACTGTTACCATCCCTTATGGATTGTACAAAGGTCCTATCCGCATTACCAAGCCGATTCAATTGGTGGCCAATGATCCAGTGAAGATCATCAATCCGACCGAGGAGGAGGCAACGCTCACGATTGAAAGCGACAATGTGAGCTTGCAAGGAATCCATATCGTGGACAAGCGAATCAACAGTGACGTAGCCGCTCTTGTCATCCGTGGTGATCAAAACTTTCTCGAGAATGTCATCGTTGAAACGAAAGGGATCGGTATTCAATTACGGCAAGCAGACTACAACACGCTGCACAACGTTCAAGTCATCGGAAAAATCAAAGGCGATGGCAGTCCAACGACCAGTACTGGACATAATCACGGAGCACAGCCTGAAGTAAAGCCAAAGCAAACGGAAAAAGCGAAACGAGGAAACGGAATTGACGTGCGTGAATCGCATCATAACCGTTTCATTAAAAATCAGGTAACGAATGTCGAGGATGGCTTTTACGTCGAAAATAGCGATCGAAACCATCTGGAACAAAATCTGGTGACGAATTCGCGGTACGGCTATCACTTCATGGGCACCTCTGATACGACGGTCATCAACAACATTGGAATGGAAAATGTGACGGGCTCCCAGCTTATGGAGTCGCGCAAATTGACGGTTACTGGGAATCAATTTTTGAAGCAGCAAAAAAATCCCGGTTCGCAAGGAATTCTTCTCATTACCGTACAGGATACGCTGGTTGCAAACAACACGATTGAGGGGAACCGCGTTGGACTGTATTTAGAGCAATCATCCGGAATTACGGTTAAAAACAATTTACTCAGTCTCAACTTTATCGGCATGCAGTTTTTGTCCTCTTCTGACAACGTATTAACCGATAACCAATTTGTCTCCAACGTCATCCAAGCACAAGCTCAGGATAGTCAGAACAACAACTTAAATAAAAACTACTGGGACAATTTGCAAGGACTTGATGTGAACGGAGATTCCCGCAGTGATTTGCCGTACGAGATGAATCCTTTTTATCTGGGTTTGACCGATGCGGTTCCTGCCTATCAGCTGTTTTTCCAAGCCCCGGGATTCGTGTTTCTGGAAGGCTTGTTTACAAGTGGAGCCGGCTCAGCAATCAAGGACGCATCTCCTTTAATGCAACCCTCGGACACCATGCTCATTGAATCCGGGGAAACGAGCGGTTGGGGTGCTGGCATTCTTGGACTTATCTTGTTAATAGGAAGCTGTTCTATCATTTATATAGGAGTGAAAAAATCATGAACAAAATGAAAAAATGGTGCACAACAGTCGGAGCAATTATCGGTATCAGCCTGCTAATGGTCGGCTGCGGAAGCGAAGAGCCAAAACCAGTAGATATCGCGGAAGGCGTAGACAAATGCGACCTTTGCAAAATGCATGTCCCTAACGATCACAATGCTACTGAAATCGTCTTAAAAGACGGAAAAGCCCTGAAGTTCGATGATCTCGGCTGCCTGCACAACTGGACGAAAGAAAATGGAACCGATAACGTGGCTGTACAATTTGTCCGCGATTACTACACAGCAGAATGGACAAAAGCAGAGCAAGCTACCTACGCTTACGACAAAGACTTCAAAACGCCAATGACGTATGGCATCTATTCCTTCAAAGAAAAGTCTGCTGCAGACAGCTTTGTTCAAGAGCAAAAGAAAGGCATTGTCATGAGTGCAGCGGAATTGAAAAATCATAGCTGGGAAAACGGCATGAGCAAGCACATGAACAAAGACGGTCAGTCTTCCGAAGGTCAACACAATGGTGGTCACGAAAGCAAACCAGCTGATCACGGAAGCAACAGTACTACCCCAACCACACACAACTAACAGAGGGAGTGGAGTCTTTGCACATCAATCTGATTGCCAAACGAGAAGTGAAGGTAGGCTTTCGCAATCCATGGTCCTACTCGTTTATGGCTCTGTTCTCCCTGTTTAGTTTGGGACTCTTGATCATCCAATCGCAGTCCTACATGAAGGGTTATACGTATACGACAGGTACCATGCTGAATCTGATTTTGTATTTGCTGCCACTAATGACGATGCTTCTCTCCTCTTTTTCCTTGACGGCGGAAAAAGAAGAGGGTAGCTGGCAGCTCCTCTCTACCTACGCCATGACAACCTTCTCCTTCTTGGTGGGGAAATACTTGGGACAAGCACTCGTATTAGTCGCGATCGTCAGCTTCGGGTATGGGTTGTCTGGTGTAGCTGGCATGCTGTTAGGAAAAAGCTTTGCATTTTCGACTCTTTTGTTTTTGCTTGCCTTTTCCATCTGTCTCATTCTGTTATTTTTGGGAATTGCCATGCTGATTGGCGCCATCAGTAAAAACCGTTGGCAGGCTTTGACAATGGGGGTCAGCATCTGGTTCTTCTATATTCTGGCATGGCCTACTCTACTCATCTCTGTGCTCAGCTTCGTCCCTTATACATGGATCAAGCCTCTGCTTCAGCTCGCAACATTTCTCAACCCAGCGGAGTTTGTACGAATCTTTTCCGTTGCCAGATTAGGCGGTGGCTCGATCTTTGGACCTGAATACTACAAATGGGTGTACTGGGCTGATTCTCCGCTTGGTGATCTCATCTTTGTCGCACTAAGTCTACTCTGGATCAGTGCGACCTTGTTCATAGCCATCCGGGTATGGGAAAGAAGGTAATGAGATGAATATGTCAGGACTTACCATCGATCAGGTCACCAAGGAAATCAATGGAAAAACAATCGTCCACCCATTCAGTATGAACATTGCACCCGGTCAGGTCGTCGCCTTATGCGGCGGTAACGGTGCAGGGAAAAGTACGATCCTGCGGATGCTGGTCGGTATTCTCCCGCCTTCTTCGGGAACCATTCAGCTAAACGGGTTGAACTGGAACGATAATCGTGTGGAGTATCTTCAAGAAATCGGTTATATGCCGGATCATTTTACGTTTTCTGCCGGACTTTCCGCGAAAGAAACGCTCGAATTTTACGCTTCCCTGCGCAATCGCACCCCAGAAGAAGCGGATCGACTGCTGAAAATGGTGGGACTGCATGATGTGAGAAACAAACGGGTGTCTCAGTTCTCCAAAGGTATGCAGCAGCGCCTCTTGTTTGCCCAAGCGATATTGGCAAAGCCTGCACTCGTCGTCCTCGATGAACCGACCAATGGACTCGATCCGTATTGGATGGATGCCTTCGTCGATCTCGTGCGGGAAGTAAAGCTCGCGGGTCAATCCGTTCTCTTTACGACTCACCAGTTGCAGGTGGCAGATGCGGTAGCCGATCGGGCGATTTTTCTGATGAACGGAAAAATCGTGCGTGATGGGTCGATAGAGGAGTACCAACAGCAGTATGGAGCAATTGGTTTGTATGGTGCCTTTTCCGAGCTTGTTCATCAGGCAAAGGCATAAATAAGAAAAACGCGAGAGATTTGATCCTTATGATCGGCTCCCGCGTTTTTTTATTTATAGCGTCTTTGCTTCCATATAAAAAACAGATAAAAACTTTTTCACGCTAATCCGGCACTTCGTCGTTTTTTCGCCCGCCTCCAGCTCTTGCATCCGCTGGCGAATTTCTTGAAAGTCAAACAGTCGTGGTGCAAAGTGTTCAAAGGTCGGGTTGGCATAGTCGGTCAACCCTAATGAGGAAAGATGCGTAAAGGCTTGCAGGACCATCCGGCGAATCCGTTGCTCCATAGCACGCACCTCTTTTGTAATCCCCTGCTCATCCAGACTGGCATGCACCTTCAGCAGAATTTGTGTATACAGTTCCTTGAGCTGCAATTCGTGCAGCTTGTCTCCCTGTCGCTCATCCTGTACGAGCCATTCCATGATCAATAGTAGATCGGGAGCCCCGGCTTCACTCGCGATCCCTAGCTGCAACAGCAGTTTTCTCGCTTTTTGTGCCAGGTTGTCCTGATCGGAAGACTGACCTTTCAAGCCGCTGGTATGCGGGTCTTTTGCTTTGACATCCAGGATTTGCAATGATTTGCGGATGGTTTGCAGAGATGCTTCCAGCGACAAGTAATCCGATACCCGCTTCAGCACAGCCATGACTTCCAAGCGGTTGATCGGTTTTTGAATAAAGGTATCAATCCCCTGCAAATAAGCCTCCCCGATCATTTCTTTGTTTTCCACCTGTGACACCATGATGAAGCGGCCCGCGAAGCCATCTGCCTGCAACTTTTTGATCGTTTGGATGCCATCGAGCCCCGGCATTAGCAAGTCGATCAAAATGACATCGACCCCATACAGTTGATCAATCGATACGTGACTACCATCGCTGGCTTGCCCTACAATTTCGCCCAACCCGCTGTCTTGAATAATCCGTTCAAGCATGCGGCGCACTACAGCATCATCTTCAATTAAAAAGAAACGTATCATGGCTTACACTCCCTCCTTTCCGAGTAATTGGTCGGTCGGAATTTGTACTTGTAAGTGCGTCATTTGCTTCTGATCCGGTAAAATACGCAAGCTTCCTTGCAGGCTTTGGACAATTCCACGGGCATGCGTCAGACCAATTCCGGTAGATGCATTTCCCTGTTCATCGTATTTGGTCGTATACCCGGGCTGAAACACCCATTCCTGCTCTTCTAGCGGAATTCCCGGACCACTGTCAAGTACACTGAACACCAGATGACGATGAATCAGCTTCGCATTCAGCTCAATCCGTCCCGACGTGGGAATCGCTTCTACCGCATTGGCTACCAGGTTGTTTAGCACGGAGAGCAGTGCATAGATTTGGCTGGTCGACAGGTTGATGTTACAGCTCCACTCAATTCGTATATCTTTTCCCAACATCTCTGCGTATTTCTGATTCGCGCGGGCAACCAACTCACACAGCTCTTTGATCGGCAGCTGTGGTGCTAGCCCCTCCTGATTAATCAGCTTGGAAATGCCCGCCAGCATCCGCTGCGAATCTTTTTTCACCTCATGCACATTCTCGGCAATCGCCAAAGCTGTCGGGGATTCCGCATGATCCGAGGTGAGCAGACGTCTGTAGAGCTGGTAGCTCTCGCGCGTGATTTCTTCCAAATGCGTCATCGATTTGCGCAAGTAAAAGGCTTCTTCATACAGCTCCGTATTAATCATCCGCAGACGCTCCAACTCTTGCTGACGCACCTCTCCCACTGCCCGCAACTGCCTGATCGAAAAACTGTTGTACAAGCCAACAGCAAAAAAGCTGCGCAAGACTCCAAAGAAGAGAAGCATCAAAAAGCTCTGCCAAGTGATCGGCGGAAAATCAGTGAAATACTGTCGCACCTGGATCTCTACCACATTGGAGACGAAATCAATGGATGCACCTATCAACCCCAGCCACAGGGGGAACTCACGATAGCTACGTGCTCGGAGCAAATAAAACAGGACGGTAAAAGTGAAATAGTAAAAGGCTGAGGGAAGATGGGCAGCCACACTCTCCATGTACGGACGGTATGCAAAAAAGACATCCATTCCGACGCGAAATCCGAAGATAAACGTCCCTGTAAAAAATCCCGTCAACAATACAGGTACAGACGAAAACCACAGCAACCCGAAAAAGAAAGCAGCGATGCCCAAGGAAAAACGAAATGACCCGCCTACGGGGTTTACCTTCATCTCTCCAAAAAAAGCAGTTGCCAGCATGATAATAAACAGGATCAAAAGGCGTTCTCGCATAGCTGCTCCTTTCCTACGGAAAAAGATCTCCTATTCTTATTTTACTAAGAATCGGAGATCTGCAAAGATAGAACGATTAAGCGTGCTTGTTTTCCAGTCGCTTGGAGACGACTGACAACGCGTAGTTGACGACAAAGTACATCACTGCCACCATCAGGAAGGTCGGGATGACGTAATTGACATTGCGTCCGTTGATGATTTGCGCATGGTTCATCAGCTCTGGCAAAGCGATTACGACGGCCAGCGACGTATCCTTCAAGAGCGAAATAAATTGGCTCACAATCGGCGGGACCATTCTTCTGAGAGCCTGTGGCAGGACAACATGCCACAGTGTCTGGACATAATTCAGTCCAGAAGAACGTGCAGCTTCAATTTGTCCTTTTTCGACCGAATTTAAACCGCTTCGCACGATTTCCGACAGCATTGCTGCTTCGAAAATAACCAACGCCAGCACAGCGGCCCAAAACTTGTCCATCTTGATTCCCACTTCCGGGAGAGCAAAATACGTAAAGAAAATAATCAACAAGAGCGGTAAATTGCGAATCAGCTCTACGATTGTCCCGAGAACTTGTGAAACTCCAGGAATTTTTGCGTAACGCAAAACCCCTACGACAATCGCAATGGAAAAGCTGAAGACAATAGACAAGAAAGCGACCTGCAAGGTGACCCAAAAGCCTTCGAGCAGGAAGGTCAAATGACTGGGCGTATAGGCTCCGATAAAGTCCATGATGTCCCCTCCTTCTTAGCGGCTTCCAGCCAAGCGTCGCTCCAAATAACTGACGAACGCGCTCAACGGAAGGGTCAGAATCAAATAGAAAACAGCTACAAAAATGTACACATCAAAGGTAACAAACGTATCAGCCGCGATCAGGTCTCCAAAATACATCAGGTCAAGACCTGCAATCACACCTAATACCGAGGAGTTTTTAACGAGATTGATAAACTGGTTGCCCATAGGCGGGATCACGACCTTGATCGCTTGCGGCAAAATGATATAGCGCATCGTTTGTCCGTACGTCAATCCCGAGGAGCGAGCGGCTTCTGTCTGTCCTTTTGGAATCGCCAAAATGCCTGCGCGGATCGTCTCCGCGATAAATGCTGCCGTATACACGGTCAAGCCAAGCGTACCTGCAATAAAGGGCTCCAGTACGATACCAATTGCCGGCAAGCCCACAAAAAAGAGGAAAACGACGAGAATCAGCGGGATATTACGTACAAACTCGACGTAAACGGTAGCGATCCACTTGAGTGGTCGAATCGGAGAAATCCGAAAGATCGCAAAGAGCGTCCCCAGTGCAAAGCTCCCGACGAGAGCAAGCAGGCTCGCCTGCAAGGTGTTCCAAAAGCCTTCGAGATACATATCCATGTGATCAAACAAGATAGAAAAATCGATCATCTCTTATGCGATCCCCCTTGTGTGCAAAATTCTGTTAGGAATATAAGGGAATGAGCGGCAGAGTAAACCGCTCATTCTTTATGGAGTCGAACCGCATTATTTTTTAGGTTTTGTTCCGATCCATTTTTCATAAATCTTGTCGTATTCGCCGTTTTCTTTCATTTCTTTTAGCAAATCGTTCACGGTTTTCACGAATTCAGCGTCACCTTTGCTGATTGCAATACCGTATGGCTCTTCCGTGAAGGTCTCTTCTGTTACACGGTAGTTTGGATCTTGCTTCGCCATGCCGTACAGGAGAGCGTTATCAGTTGTCAGCGCGTCACCTTGACCAGCTTTGAGTGCTGTGAAGGCTTCCGCGTAGTTTTCAAATTCAAGTACTTCTACATCAGGAGCACTCGCTCTGATGTTTTTCGCAGAAGTAGAGCCTTTCGCGGTCACGATTTTCATGCCTTTTTGCATGTCTTTCAGACCGTTGATGGAGCTGTCCTTTTTCACCAAGAAAGATTGACCTGCCAGGAAGTACACGTCAGAGAAGTCTACTTCTTTTTTACGGTCTTCTGTAATGGTCATCGTTGCGATGATCGCGTCAATTTCTCCGTTTTTCAGCATCGGGATACGCGTTTTGGAGGTTACTTCCTTCAACTCGATTTTGTTTTCGTCCCCGAGTACTTTCTTCGCAATTGCTTTTGCAATATCGATATCGAAGCCTTCTACATTTCCGGTTGCCGGGTCTTTCAAGCCAAACAGGTTCAGGTCGTACTTAACTCCGACTACTAATTTGTCTCTTTCTTTGATTTTTGCCAATGTTCCTGCGGCTGGTGTGCCTTGTGCGCCGCCTTCTGTTTTACTACCTCCACCACAGCCTGCCAACGCAGTTGCGCTCAACATCAGAACGAGACCCATACCTGCTACTTTTTTCCACAGCTTGTTTGCTTTCATCTGAATACCCCTTTTCTCTATCGTTTTATATATTTAGTGATTCAAAATCCGACTCAAGAACAAACGCGCACGCTCTTCACGCGGACTTGCGAAAAACTCTTCTGGTGTAGAATCTTCGAGAATCGTGCCCTGATCCATAAACACGATGCGATCTGCCACCTCGCGGGCAAAGCCCATTTCATGCGTCACGACCACCATCGTCATGCCTTCCTTTGCCAGCTTCTTCATGACGTCGAGCACTTCGCCGATCGTCTCGGGATCAAGCGCAGAGGTCGGTTCGTCAAACAACATGATTTTTGGTCGCAAAGCCAGTCCGCGTGCGATCGCCACGCGTTGCTGTTGACCGCCAGATAGTTGCGTTGGGAACATTTCCGCCTTTTCCGGAATCCCTACCTTTTCCAAATAGTAGAGAGCCGTTTCTTCGGCTTCTTTCTGCGATACGCCCAGAACCTTGGTTGGTGCCAGCGTAATGTTTTGCAGTACGGTCTTGTGCGGGTATAGATTGAAGTGCTGGAACACCATACCGATGTCCCGACGCAGCTTGTTGATATCGGTGTTTTTATCGTTCACTTTCACCCCGTCTACCACCAGTTCTCCGCTTGTAACCGTTTCCAATCTGTTGATGCAACGAACCATCGTGCTTTTACCCGATCCTGACGGGCCAATGACCACGACGACTTCTCCCTGGTTGATGTGCAGGTTGATGTTCTTGAGGACGTGAAAGCTTCCGTAATGTTTATTTACTTGATGAAAACTAATCAACCTTAAATCCCCCTTGCTCTATGTCTTATTTTGTATACTAATGTCGAACTACTCAAAACTACTGAAAAAGACAAAGAAAAGTTTTTTTGTTTAAAATTTTCTAATAACGAGCAATAAAAAAATTAAGTGAACCTACCAGTTGAATGGGAGCCAATATATCATGTAACACCTGAATGGAGGCCGGCCTATGAAAGAGGAAAACGTAAAGCCTTGGCTCATCCGGATGCGCCGAGGAGAGGAAGAAGCTTTTCAAGAAGTCTATCGAGCAACTCGCACGTACGCCTACAACCTGATCTATTTTCTGGCGCCGCACAAACAAGATGTAGACGACATGATGAGTGAAGTGTACGTGGAGTTGATTCGAAGCATCGACAGGTACGATGTGGAGCAACCCTTTATCCCATGGTTCAACGGATTGATTGTGCGGCAGGTTCGCAACTGGAATCGAAGCATTTGGCGAAGATTCCGCCTGTTGGAGCGGGTTAAGGAAAAAGGCTACGAAGCACCTGTCGCAGGTATGGAGGATAAGCTGGGGGCAATCAGTGATGAGCTGGAGGTCATTCCCGCCGTAGAGAAATTATCCTTCAAGCTCAAGGAAATCGTCGTACTGCGTTACTATCAAAACTGTTCCTTGGAGGAAATTGCAGCGATTCTACAAATCCCGCTCGGAACGGTAAAATCGAGACACCACTTGGCGATGAAAAAATTGAGAGAGCATTTTGAGCATCGAATCAATCGTGAGGAGGCATCTTTTCATGTTCATTGAAAAAAAGGTGAGAAATGAGTATGAATACGCAGCAGGGAAGCTACACATTGATCCTGCATTGGACAGCAAAATCGAACGAGTAGCCAAAATGGAGTTGGCTGGCAAGTGGCGTTTGCACAAAGGGATGCGCTTTCGTCCAAAGCTGGTACATGTTGCAGCAGCGTTCGCCCTGCTCACTGGTTTTGGTTATGCGACACACAGCTTGTTGTACAAAGTTGATGAAGGCTCTGTCCGTATGGAAGTTCAAGCTCACAAGGATTTTACATTGACGCAAATAACCCCTAAAGAAATACGGCTGGGATTGGCAAACGTAGAGAACAAACTGGCAACAGGCGAAACCGCCCTCGTCTATTTCGCAGCGCTGGAAAAAGAGAAGCACCCTCTCTTTCAACAAAACCCCACGATCGGCATAGAAAAGCCAGATATCGTGAAAGATTGGAAAGCATGGACTGCCGTCCTCAGTGAAGAAGCCTCTCTCTCACATGCCTTGCCATACCAGCTTCCTGACAGCTTTTCATTCCTTGAGGGCAAACAAGGCACCCCCTACGGTGTCATGATGGGTCAAGAAGGACAGCAGTGGCTGCATGAACTTCAAGAAGAAAGCAAGGAAACAGGTAAAAGTGTCGTATGGAAAGTCGTTCCACAAGCGACTTCACCTATCGAAGCGTATACGAGCCTGTATGAGAACAAGCAAAAAGAACGCATCTTTGTCACGGTTGAGAAATTCCCGAAGGAACAGCTAGATGTACAATTGAGCACGCCAGAAACAACGAAATACGACGCAGTAACTGTTAGCGGAAAAAAAGCGCATTACACAAAAAACGATCAGTTCTTGTTTAGTGAATCCGGTCAGTATCAAGAGCTGTCTTGGTTGGATCAAGATGGAGAGCAACCGATTATGTATCGTGTAGCTACCGATTCGCCAACAGTTTCCAAAGAAATGCTGCTCCAGGCTGCTAAAGCAAGCCAGCAGTAACCATACGAAAAGCCAGCCCTCTCTTGCTTTGTATCTGCAAAAGAGGGCTGGCTGATTTTTTGTTTTCGTCACAGGGGATTATCCCCGTAGGCGGTTCACCCAGAAGCCGCCCTTCAAATGTTTCGGCTCAAAAGAGATCACGAATGCTTTTGGCGCAATCTCATGAATGAGATTCCACAGTTTTTTCTCGTTGCTGCGCTTCGTCAACACTTGCATCATGAGACGATGTCCGTCGCGTCCCTCTGCTATCCAGGAAGTAACGCCAAAGCCGTGTTCACGCAGCTTCACAGGAACCTCCAAGTCAACGGAATCCACAACGACTTGCAGCGTGACATAGCCCAAGGCCAAATACTCCTCGATCTTGCTGCCGATGAATACACCCATTCCCCAACCGATACAGTAGGCTGCGAGATTGATCGGATTGTCCAGGTTGTCCAGAACAATCTCCAACCCTTTCAAATACACGAATACTTCCACCATCGCTAACAGGGATGCCAACACCCGATAGCCCTTGATCACCATCAGTAGTCGCAGCGTAAAAAACGAAACGTACAAAATGTTGATCCCGATGATGATCAAAACAAACGCCAAGCCCATTGCTCTCCTACCCCCACCCAGACCGGGTATTATGATGATTTTTTAATCGTGATAATCATATAATTGAAGGTATTTTTATAACAGCGGTAAAATTCGGCTTTCAAAGAATTTTTTCCTATAAATTCAAACATCCTTTCTATGATAAGGGTGTTTGATTAGGCCAAACAGCATCCGCATAAACCTTGTTGTTTTGTAAAACAGTAAGCATGGAGAACACTTATTTTCCTATAGGAAAGCTGGCTGAAAATCACTTTGTTTCCGACTGTAGTAGAGGAGAGTAAAAAAATGAATCGATTTTTAATCAAGACTGCTGTTAACGGCATTATTGTTGTCGCTTGTTTATGGTGGTTTGCAAATGCATCCTGGACATCCGCTATTTTAACGGCACTCGGTTTGACCGTCATAGCATATCTGATTGGCGATCAATTGATATTACGAGCTACCAATAATGTTACGGCTACGATTGCAGATGCAGTGATCGCTGCTATTTACTTATGGGCAGTTGCCAGATGGCTGGATTGGCCACTCAGTTTTGGCGAGTTAATCATTACGGTAACCCTTTTAGGTGTAGCAGAACTTGTGTACCATCGCTTTCTGGGGATATACGATCATAATCGTATCAAGAAAGAACCCGGAAAATAATTCTCCTCTTCCCTTTGGGAATATATCCTGTCCCCCTTGTAAATCTTATCTTTGGGTTACATCACAAAGTTAGGAGAACCCGAATGGATATCAAAACTCTACTGAGTACTGGGAGGACGTTAATGGGGATTTTATCAGGCAATCCGCAAAATGAACCTATGCATTATGGCGAGGTTTTTGGAGTATGGATGTATCTTGCAACAACAAAGGGATTGATTGCTGCTTATCAAACAGCACTCAACCAAACTGGTGATCATGATCTGAAAAGCTTCCTCGAAGACATTACGCGAGGCATGAAACAAGAGGTGGAACAACTGGAGGAATTGCTCAAAGTAAATGGGATTGGACTGCCTCCTACACCACCCGATCGCCCGGTAGCGAATCTGGAAAGCATTCCGGCCGGTGCCCGTCTTAATGACCCTGAGATCGCTACCGGTGTTTCAAGAGATATTGCAGCCGGCATGCTTACTTGCAGTCAAATAATGGCTCAATCCATTCGAGAAGATATCGGAATGCTCTTTGGTCAGTACCATGTTGCAAAAGCTCAATTTGGTCTCAGATTGCTACGGATTTTAAAAGAAAAAGGCTGGTTGGTTCCGCCTCCACTTCATATGCAAGCGCCAGAACTTGTCCATGCCTAAACTTGAGGATAAGCACTGCCTGATTGGTAGTGCTTATCGTTTTTCACCTATTTTCCATTTTGTCGGTTAGTGGTTAGCGTGCTCGTACAATTTCCGCGCGAACTCCTCCATCAACTCCCGCTTGGCCAACAGCGCAAGCATCCGTTGAGGCAAGCCTTCTACTCCGTAATAAGCACCTGCCAATTGACCGTAGACAGCTCCTGTCGTATCTGCATCATCACCGAGGTTTACCGCTAGGAAAAGGCCTTCTTCAAAAGAACGACTGGAATGAAATGCCCAAAGCGCCGCTTCAAGCGAATCGACGACATATCCAGATCCTTTGATCTCTTTTCTAGTTTTCTCTTTGTAGGAGCCATTCGCGACACGGGCGATATCAGGATCAAGCGGTTGCTTTTCCCATAGATCGCCTACAGGAGAGAACGAATCAGCAAGCAACTCCTCTTTGGAAATACCCTGTAGAGCCCCCAGGAGCAATGCCCCGAAAAAACGACAGCCGTCTACTGCCTTTGCCGTTGCGTGTGTAGTTCGAGAACTTTGCGCGCAGTAATCGATGGCGAGCTCCGGCTGATTGGCATAATAGAGTGCGACTGGTGCTAGCCTCATAATGGAGCCATTCCCTGCCGACATCGGGTGATCCGATCCGCTGTATGGATTTTTCGTCTGCTCAAAACGCCACAGTGCTTCTTTGGTGATATTCCCGATATCGAAGCAATGATCCTTGCAGCTCATATAACCCTCTCGAAACCAAGCTACGTATCGGTTCATCTGATCAACCGGATCGAAGCCATTTTTCGTAATCAAGCTCTCAGCCAGGCACAGGGCCATCGACGTATCATCCGTCCATTCCCCCGCCTTTAAATCGAATGGTCCTCCCCCGATCATTTCTGTAAGCGGCTCGAAGGTACCCGGTTTGCGAAATTCTAAAGTTGTGCCGAGTGCATCTCCAACGGCCAACCCTAGCAAACTTCCAGCATAGCGGTCACGCAGTTCCACACCTATCCACACCCTTTTTTCTGAATTATCTGTTCATATCAAACAAAGCATCTGGCAATGACATTTTGACCGAAGTATTGTTCGTTCAATTCATCCGTCGCTACCTTTTCTTCTGTGCTTGCAAGCGTGATAATCTGCGGCAGAACCAGCTTGAAACGGTCCTCCATCACGGTTTCAAGAACGTACTGTTCCTCTTCGTCCCACAAAAGAATTCCTGCTAAAATTCTGGTCTCCACACAGATCCCCTCCATTTTTTTCTCTTTTGAATATGTACGAAAGACGGGTACAATGACCCGCCTTCTAATGCCTTACATAATGTGTAATTTGTATACTTACTGCTCTTTTTTCAGGCGTGCATCCAGAACAAAGTTGCCGAATGGCAGTAATGAAGCAATAAATGCCCCGATCACTTTCAAAAAGGACCACTTATTGGTCATTGTAACATGTGCCAACGCCAAAATATACAGGACAAAAAACAATCCATGAAGCGAGCCGGCAATTTTTACTGCGGCTGGATAATCCCAAAAATACTTAAGCGGCATAGCAATTCCGAGAAGTACCAAATACGAGATACCTTCGATCAGGCCGATGAGACGGAAACGTCCGAGGGCAGATTTCATCATGTGCGGGTACCATCCTTGCCATTGAAATTAACACTATTATAAACGAAAAACTATCATAATGATGAAAATAGTCCAATGTTCATAATATATTCAAAATCAACGGCCCCAAGCTTCTTCCCGGATACGTTCCATCCAGCGCATCTCTGCGTGCAAATGCTCAATGGCACCGATCAGAATCGTTCGTGCTCCCCAGCTAAGCCTCTCTCTTTTTTCCTCCTGGATCGATTCCAATAATCCAGCTAACCGTCTTACCTCCTGGATGTTCACTTCCAAGGCCTCATCCATTTTCTGTGGATCACCGTACGAAGCAAAAGTAAGAGCGGCGTAGATCGGATGGGTCAGCTGCATCGGTTTTTGCAGTTCTTCCAAGAGAAGCTGTTGAAATTGCTCTTCGCCTTTTTCCGTGATCCCATACATCGTCTTATCTGGGCGGTTAGTCTCACGAATGACTTCTTTGATCTCAATCATCCCGCTCTTTTCCAGTTGGTCGAAGGCATAGTAGAGGGAGCCTTTGGCGTATTTCATGTAACAATCCATTCCCCTGGCCTTCACCTGCTGCTGAACCTCGTAGGGATGCTTCTCCCCTTCCATCAGCAATCCCAGAACAAGCAATTTTAGACTCATGACGATTCTCCTCTACCCGCGTTCCAGTTTCGGTTTCGGTTCGGAAGGCGATTTCGCCAGCGCCCGATCATTTCCCATTAGCAAAATGCACACGAGAGCAAGAACAGCAGGAACGAGCGCCCACGTAAACGTGTTCGCAATCGATGACGCGAGAATATCGATCATTTGATCCAAAACAGGACCCGGAATGGATTCGCGCGCTTCTGGTGTCAAAATCGCTCGCGGATCCGTAATGGCATTCGTCATCTCTTGTCCCCCGAAGGCAGAGAACATGCCGTTTTCAAACGAGTTGCGTTGCAAGATACCAAACACCGTGATCCCCAATGTCATCCCCAATGAACGGGAAAAAGAGTTCGTCGAACTGGCCGATCCTCTTTGACGCATATCAAAGCCATGAATCGCTGAAATTCCCAAGGTGGAGAAAGAAAAGCCCACACCAACCCCTGCAATCACCATATAAAGTGTAACGATTGAACGAGGAATATCAGGCGTCAGTGTACTCAAAAGGAAAATACCTGGTATGAAAAAGACTGCGGACAGAAGCATAATATTGCGGAAGCTGGTCTTCGTCGTCAAAAATCCGCCTAGCTGGCTTCCAGCAACCGAACCGAGCATCATCGGTGTCAATAGCAATCCGGCATTCGTCGCTGACCCGCCATATACCCCTTGGATAAAAATCGGCAGGTACACCGTAGCGATAATGAAAGCAGCTCCATACAACAGTGCAATCGCATTTGTCGTGGCAAATAACCGCTTCTTGAACATGGAGAACGAAATAATCGGATCAGACGCCCGCTTCTCGACAAATAGAAAAATCACAAACAACAAGAAAAAGGAAGAGAACAATCCAATAATCTGCATCGAATCCCACGCGTATTGATTGCCGCCCAGCTCCAGTGCAAACATCAGACTCACTACAGCTCCGACCAGCGTAATCGCTCCCCACCAGTCAATGCTCTGCTTGCGATATTCCAGTGACTCCTTGTAATACATGGAGATCAACCAGAGGGACACAGCACCAATCGGTACATTGATGTAAAAGATCCAATGCCAGCTGACATATTCGGTAATATACGCCCCCAGCAAAGGTCCAAATACGCTGGACGTACCGAATACAGCTCCGAAAAGTCCCGTCATCTTTCCACGCTTCTCCGGCGGGAATACGTCAAAAATAATCGTGAAGGCAATAGGCATCAGCGCTCCGCCGCCAATCCCTTGAATCGCCCGATAAATGCTCAACTCAACGATGCTGTTTGCCGTCCCGCATAAAATGGACCCTAACAAAAATACAATGAGACCAAATACGTAAAAACGTTTTCGCCCATACATATCGGAGAGTTTACCGAAAATCGGCATCCCCGCCATCGTAGCGACCATGTACGCTGATGTCACCCAAACAAACTTATCCATGCCGCCCATCTCACCGACAATCGTAGCCATCGCCGTCGCGACAATCGTATTGTCCATGGAAGCCATCAGGAGACCAAGCAGAAGCCCCGCCAACACCCTATTCACTTTACTTTCTCTTGCAATCATTGCTTCACCCTCCTGAGTGGTCAAATCAAAGTACTATACATTATTATATTCAAATTTGACTACTTATCGAAAAAAACTGCTCCTTTTCTCGGAGCAATTTTTCGCGACTCATTATCGCCCGAACGGTGACGGGCTAAATGGCGATGGCTGCTGGGCTTGATTGCCCTTCCACATTTTATACGCCGCTTCTGACATGGGCTCCACTGTCGGCTTAATCTCTCCAGTGAATGGATTCTTATCATAGGGCAGGTTAAATGTCCGTGTCCCGTCGCTCTTACGCAGCAAAGAACCATCCGACAGCCTCACCCAATTGCTTCCTGGTCCTCCATCGTCTACGACATAGAGGCCGTTATCATCCCAGGCCGGATACGTTGGCACCTTATGTACCGGAGGACGTGCCGTCTGTTTTTTGACTGGTTTTGTTGCGGTTTTCGTCTTTTGTGTTTTCTTCTTCGGTGTGTTCGTTTTAGCAGCTGCTACCGCTTTTGTTTTTGGCTTTCCTTCGCTTTGTTTCTGCGCTGACGCTGGTACAGGTGCTGACACAGCCACAGGCTTTTCAACCGGATAGGCAGAAACGTTTGCGGCGCGCGGACCTTGATTCGCCAAATCCATAGCGGGCTTTGCCGTACCTGCTTTTTGCGAGACAGATGCTGTTTTCGCATCCGTTCGTCCATCTGTTTTTACCGCGTGAATCAGGGTCGGCCACAAATAGGCGTTGAAGCCTAGTAAAGCGACCATCAAGGCAATACCTACGATTTTTTTCATAATGAGGACTCCTATGACTGAATCATTGTGGTAATAGAGCAATGACTTCTGGCCTATATCAAAAGTTTAGACGATTGGAAGAAAAAAGAAAACACCTTACATAAATAAACTCCTTCTCATGTTGGTCTTGAGAAGGAGTTTGTTTTAGCTGCTTGCTTCTGGGAATATTGTTTGATTAGCTCAATGGTGTGATCAAGCAAATTTTTGCCTCCCGTGTTTCCATGTCCAGGTACAACGGTTTCGACCTGTGGATATTTTTCGATTACCTTCTGAACGGAGTCATCCCATTGTTCTACATTGGCATCTGAAAGATTTCCGAGATCCTTGGCATCTAATGCTTTGACGAAGCATCCACCAAATAATATTTTGGATTGGGGAAGCCAAACGGTAATGTTATCACTCGAATGCCCTTCCCCAGGATAATAGGCTTCTAAGATCGTGTCGCCTACCTTTATTACGGGCTTTTCATCGAGTGTCGGATTGGGCGAAGGATATCCATATTCTTTCGCTAATTTTGCCGTCAAACGTGTACTGCGTACATCTATTTTTTGATGGAGTAACGCACGGATACCTGAAATGCTGTCATCATGTGCATGTGTAATCAGTGCCAACACAACGTCTTTCTTCCAATGCTTCTTAATCAGCTGTAATAGCTCTTCCGTTTTTTGGGTGTCCCCCCATGCTGTATCAATCAGGACGATCCCTTTGGACGTAGAAACGATTAAGCCATTGTGGTCATAGGTTGTGCCATTCCATTCATTATAGGTTGTATGTAACCATACTTTGTCATTTAATTTTGATAACACAATGCTTTTCCCTGGATTGGTAATCTGAGTGGGAGATGCTGTTACAGATTGGGCAATCGTTTGATGAGAAAAAGATGTCAGAGCAACGGCGACTGTCAGGAACATACTACATACAGCTTTCCCTATCCATCCTTTATGAATCTTCAAATGAATCTCACCTTTCAAGCATGGATTTTGCTTTTCCTTGTTTCAAACATCTAAGCGATATCCATATCGCGGAATCGTCGTGATTTGCTGCCCGTAGCGCCGAAGCTTTTTCCTTAATCGATAGACGAGCGCATTGACTTCCACTCGTCCGACATCCGGGACATTGCCCTCATGCAGCATTCGCTCTGGCCATACTGTCAGCATGATTTCTTCAAAACTAACGGCGCTGTTCGCCTTTTGGTAGAGAAGCTTCAGCAAATCCATATCTTTTCCTGTCAAATGCAGTCTAGCCCCATCGAGACGAACTTCTCTTCTCTCCAAATGAAACTCCAATCCTGGCAAAAGCGACGTGTTCTTTGACTGCGTGAAAGGGAGCTCCACTGTATCATCCAGTCTATTGGCCTCTCGTAAAAAGACGAGCTCTGCTACCCCTTTTGACAAGCTTATTTGATCCCCGTGGCGCAGAATGTGAGAGGAATAATGAAGGGGCGTCCCGTTTACCTCTGTGCCATGCTTGCTTTCCAGATCGATAATCTTGTAATCATTCCCGATCCTTTGAAAGGCTGCATGCATTCTCGAAATGTACGGACTGGAAAATGTAATGTCCAGTTGAAAACCAGTTCCCCTCCGCCCGATTGTACAGCGATCCTTGGTGAGATATTTGCGTGCGGTAAATAGGTTGGGGTCCCCTTTTTTTACGAGTAAGTATGCACCGTTGTCTATCATCTGGTGATCACCTCACTTGTTGATCTATTACGGTTTTACAGCCGTCAGTGCTTCAACAGCAACCTTGGTAGCTTCAGCAATGAGCGCATCATCATAAGTGGCGTCCTGCTTATCCCTGCTAGACAGCACTGCAATGACAATGGGCTTTTTATTCGGTGGCCATATGATACCGATATCGTTTCGTGTTCCATAGCTTGCGGCTCCCGTCTTATCTCCAACCTTCCAGTCTTTAGGGACGCCCGCCCGAATCAGCTTGTCTCCCGTTGTGTTGCCTTTCAGCCACTCGATAAGAATCGTCTGCTTGTCCGACGACAGCACATCCCCTACCGTATAGGCTCTCAGGCTCGTTGCAAGTGCTTTCGGTGTGCTTGTATCGCGAATATCTTCTGGTTTAGCCTCATTCAATTCTGTCTCATAGCGCTCAGACGTCGTTACACTATCGCCAATCTGTCTAAGGGCTGATTCAAAGCCTTTCGGTCCACCCAATTCTTTGAACAACAGATTTCCCGCCGTGTTGTCACTATAGCGAACCGCGGCGTCTGCAACTTCACGAAGAGTCATCCCGGTCGCTACGTGTTTTTCTGTGATGGGTGAATAAGTAACGAGATCGTCCTTCGTGTAGGTGATGACTTTGTCGAGCTCTTCCAACGGTTTCTGATGCAAGACTGCAGCTGCGGCTAAAGCCTTGTACGTAGAGGCAAAAGCGAATCGTTCATCTTCGCGATAAGCAACTACCACATCGGTTTCGGTGTCGATCGCATATACGCCGAGTCTCACATCAAACTTGTTTTCCAGCGCAGCGAACTTTTGATCCATGGCAGATGCTGGCGTTTCCGTTTTAACGACAGGTGCTTCTGGAGAAGAGCAACCAGTGAGCGTAAGAAGTGTGAGAATAATCGTTTTCACTGTGAATCCGATCCGTTTAGATTGGTGAATTTTCATGGATGACGTACCTCTTTCTAGGAAGATAACAACGATAGATTACTCTCGTAATACCGTATTACGTTTGTAATCAACTGATTTCACGATTATAT
Source organism: Brevibacillus sp. HB1.2 (assembly GCF_013332495.1). Taxonomy (NCBI): domain Bacteria; kingdom Bacillati; phylum Bacillota; class Bacilli; order Caryophanales; family Paenibacillaceae; genus Brevibacillus; species Brevibacillus sp. HB1.2. The sequence continues at coordinate 68,821 of NZ_JABMIU010000010.1, forward strand.
TACACGCGTAATCCACTAGTGTCAATCTCCTTTTTCTTGCTAAGGAACAGAGCTACATCCATTCTTTCTAAAAAATAAAAAAGACGCCCTTTCAAGAAAACTGGATAACCGTAAATGGTTTCTCCAAGTCAGCTTGAAAGGGCGTGCTTTATTTTTTAGGAGGATCAGTCGATGTTTGTTTCGCATCCAATATGGAACGCAGCTCCTGAATCTCCTCGTCCGATAAGGATTCCTTCTGGATGAACTGAACTAACATCGATTTTAGAGCTCCGCTGTAAATCCGCTCCAGAAAGGACTGTGCCTCGGCGTGCTGGCATTCATTTTGTGAGTACAACGGATAAAACGTATAGACTCTTTGGTTTTGATTGACTCCAACGGCATTTTTTTGAACCAAACGATTCAAAAGAGTACGTACTGTTTTTGGGTTCCAATCCGTTTGACCTTCCAAGGAGGAAATAATTTCGTTGGCCGTCAGCGGTGACCTTTCCCATAGCACATTCATCACTCGCCATTCCGCTTCTGAAATACTTGGCATGGATGTAGACATGAAGTCTCCCCCTTTCGATATTCATGACTGAAACAACAAAGGCTAGAAAAGACCTTTCGCTTTCAAAATAGACAAGGTGATTTCTGCTGCTGCAGATCCATTCGCGTCATCTTCGCTTTGTATATTTGTAGCAAAGAAGTAGGTGCCTTCCTCGTTCTCTACATATCCAACAAACCAACCGTTCACATTTTTTTGATTGACGCTGCCTGTACCTGTTTTCCCGGAAAGAATCGAACCCGCCTTTTCCGATAACCGGATGGAATCTTTCACCGTCTGGATATTGTTTTCTTGAAAACCAAACTGGTTCGTATAGAACGCTTTTAATATTTGTACCTGCTCCACCGGAGAAATCTTCAAGGAAGATTCTATCCAATATTCGCCGATTCCACCAGATGTATTGTAATTTCCGTAGTTCAATTGTTCCAGAAAAGCTTGCAATGTATCCGGAGAAATGCTCTTATCCAACTCTTTAAAGTACCAGTTCGTGGAGTATCGCATCGCGGTAAATAGATCTTGATCGTGATTCCACTGCTCATACGGATAACGGATTCCATCCCATTTTAACAGGGAGCTTTCCCTCGAAATCACATCGGTCTCCAATCCAAACAAGGTGAGAAAAATCTTGTAGGTGGAGTTCGGTGAAATTCGTTGTGTACTTCCTGCCTTGTTGTAAATCCGATACTGGTCGGCTTTCCAATCATATAAGACAAAACTACCTTCATAACCACGGAAATAGTTGTCTAAATCCTCGTAAATCGTTCGATCATCTTGAAAATGATAGCGACTGCGATCGTCAGCTAAAGCGGAACCAACAAGAACCTGACTGGCAACCAAGATGACCATCATGGAAAAAATGACTGTACTTTTCAACTGTAACAGCATTGATTCGGCCTTGTGGGATGCGATTTTCTCGATGCGCTTTTTCACTGCTTTCTTGGAACCGTTTAACTGATTGGCCAAAACGACATTTCCGGCTCGACTTTCTTTATCCAAAAACTTAATGATGGTATGACCATATTCCGGATAATTTCGCTTGTCTAAAAAGTTCAATACAGCTACATCACAAGCAATTTCACGGTCTACTCTCATTTCCCGAAAAGCCAGCCAGACCAATGGATGGAACCAATACAAAAGCTGATACACGACAGTCACGTAGTTCATGACGATATCATTGTTTTTTTTGTGCATGAGCTCATGCAAAAAGATATACTTCATTTCATTGATCGACAGCCATTCATCAAAATGACTGGGAAGAACAACATACGTCGTAAAAACGCCAAACGTCATCGGAGATTTGACGTGCTTGGATTCTGCTAACACGATATTCCGCGTTATTTTTACATCCTTCTTGCATTGTTCAAACAACTCGATGATTTCTTGATTGGTGATCACAGATGCTGTCCGCTTGATCTGCTGGATTTTTAACCAGGCTGATAACGTGATAGCAGCACAAATGATCATGCCGACTACCCATATGCCGACGAGAATCGTAGGAAAGGAGTCGGGTGTATAGCGATTTACGGACAACGTTAAATCCTGTACCCAATTCGCATTTTCAAACACAGGAGCTTTCGCAGCGAGCATCGAGCTGCCAGCTTCATTGCGCTGATTCATCCCTGAAACAAAAACATTTCCAAAATCAAAAAAGTAATTCGGGATAAAAACTGGCGTCAAAGCGACCAGCAAGAGAAACCACAAATTGTACTGCCATCTAGCCGACATCTGTGAGCGAAATACTTTTCGAATCAAGAAAATAAGTGCGATCGTACAGGAAGAAACGAACAAGCTAATCACCACATGATTGACGAACATGCTACCTGTCTCCCTCCCTTCTTACATAGGGCAATCTAGATAAAAATAGAATCCGTATCAATTTTCCAGAGCAACAGGAACGCTCTTCAACCTGACAGGATTCTTCACGTCGATTAGCACAATTAGCTTCATTATGTCAAAAACGAGATCACGATACAAGCTATCGTCGATTGGAAGAAAAAAGAAAACACCTTCTTCCAAATGGTAAAAAGGTGTTTCGAACCTGCTTTAGTTTGTTTTCAAAACATCGTGATCGACGTAACGCTCGCCATTCAGTTCGCTGATGACATTGATTGCAACCTTGGCGCCATCACCAGATGTAATAATCGTATGTACGCTTACTCCCGCGCACGTACCTGCTGCCCATATTCCTTCGATGTTCGTCTTTCCTTGTGCATCGACATCAACAACGGTTTTAATCCGTGGCTCTGTACCTTCTTTGGTTTTTACCCCAATCGCTTCTGCCAAAGTCACGAGCGCTCCCGTTGCAAGAATCACATGCTTAGCCTCGAAGCTGCCTTTTTCCGCTGTCTCTACGAGTAAGCCTTGCTCTGTTTTGGTAATGTTGCTTACTTGGTCGGCTACCAGCTCCGCACCGAATTTCGCTGCTTGCTTTTTACCGATCTCAATGAGGTCTGGGCCTGAGATTTCCATGATGCCGTAGTGATTTTCCATCCACGCGCGCTTGGTCATGCTTTTGTCATTATCAATCAGTAACGTCTTCTTACCTGCTTTTGCAGCAAACAACGCTGCACTTCCTCCTGCCGGGCCTGCTCCAATAATTACGATATCAAACAAAGAAATCTCTCCCTTCCAAAATAACTTTCACAACATAATTATATACTAAGTATTATAAAGGTAGCAAGATCTTTTAACTAGTTTATCCAGTGATTTTTAGCTTCGAACAAATTATTAAAAAAACAATTGATATAACCATAAGCTTATATTGTCTTATTAATTGGTAAATATTTGAAATGCGAGGATTAAAATGATCGATTTTATCAAAAAAGGAAAAAAGTTGTTTTTAACCTCTCTTGCCTCCATGATGCTATTCAGCACTGTTCTAACATCTAGTTTTGCTGCAGAGACTGATGTATTATCCAAAGCATCCGTGAATGAAATGCTTCAATACGAATTTTCAAGTGAAGTCATGTCTGAAAACAAAGATGATCTTGAAAAATCACTTACCGATACTTTCGACAACCTGGACCTTGTTCTAAAAGGTATGAAATCCGATAGGGATCTTCAAGAAGCATTTTTAGAAAAGACTACACTTGAAGATGATGTGAAAAGAGATTTGGAGGAGTATTTTTCCGCTAATCACGATGATGAAAAAGAGCTGAACAGTTTAATACGTGATGTAAAAGACCAAATAGCTGAAAATCATTCGGTATTGCCCGAAATAACAGAAGTCCTGCTGTTGCAAAGTAACTCAAGCATTAAAAGCGAAGATAAAGTTCAAGCTACTATATTACCTATTCTCCTAAGACTGGCTCTTAAAGAAGCCGTTAAGAAAAAAATGGGGAAGAAAATAAAAAGAATGGCCTATGACGAATTTGAAGAAAGAATAGAGCCTGAGATATGGGCAGAAGTTGATGCGTTGCACGAACAATATAATGGAGATATTGATTATGACGGCCCAGAAGATAAAAATGAGTTAAATGGCATTAACCAAGGAGAAAAGGTTTTCAATATTATTCACAAGAGGACAAATAAACACTTATTGAGATTTCATATGAAAAGAGTGGACAAAGGTAGAAGCATTGACTTCCATTGGCATAAAAAGGATGATAATTTCGAGTGGCATCATGGCCAAACTAAAATTACGAAAAGTAATCAATTCCCAGAACATTGGGGAGAGGATTAATGGACAGGAAATCGTGTTAACACGATTTTCTCTTCTTCATGAAGGAGTGAGTGACAATCGATCTGCAAATAGGCTTCGTGATTGGAAAAAAATTAAATATCGAAAAAATTGAAGAGATTTTATACACCTATGAAAACAAACAAGCTGCATCTTGTAAGGTCGTATTAGACTATATGGAGATGGACCCAGATATTTTTTTAAGTCGTCCCTTTTCTTCCACAGAACAGGTACTCGTTAAAGATCCCGATCTCCTGGAAGCTGAACTCTCCCAGTCATATGATTTTGTATGGGTTGAAGTACTAGGCGGTATTGAGAGACATGGGCATCCTTCCGTTACTATCTCTGATATAGAATATGAAGGTAAGCTCATCCATGCGATAGACAATAGAGTGCTAATCTTTTTACGTGATATCATTATTGACAATCACGGAAGAGAACTACTTAGGAAGATCTGCCATGTCCCCAAACCATTACAATGGCTCGTCCTACCAAAAAAGGACGGCAAAACCCCACCCCCAGACTATATTCTTGACGAGATGGAGAAATGGGTGCGCAAGTTGATTGCATATGAGGTAGATTAATAAATAGGGAAAGGGCTATCTCAAACGTCATGCAAACTAACGTTGAGATAGCCCTCTTCTTTCACAATCTCGCGTAAATCCAGATTAAAATTACAAGAAAAAATCAATTTCTAGAACATTGGGGAGAAGATTAATGGATAGATAATTGAGGTACTTCGATTTTCTCTTCTTCAATAAGGAGTGAATGATAATCGAACTGCGAATCGGCTTTGTGATTGGCAAAAAAATTGATTGCAACAAAGTCCGGGATATTTTATACACCCATGAAAACAAACAAGATGCATCTTGTAAGGTAGTATTAGACTTTATGGAAATGGACCCAGAGATTTTCTTAGATCGTTCCTTCTCTTCCACTTATCCAGTCCCTATTAAAGATCCCGACCTCCTTGAAGCTGAGCTTTCCCAGTTGTACGATTTTGTGTGGGTTGAAGTATTAGGGGGCATTGAGAGGCACGGCCATCCTAGTGTTACTATCTCTGAAACAGAATATGAAGGGAAACTAATCCATACGTTAGACAAGAGAATGTTCATCTTTTTACGAGACATCATCAGTGACGATCAAGGAATACAACTTCTTGAGAAAATCTGCCATGTCCCAAAACCATTACAATGGCTCACTCTACCTAAAAAAGACGGAAAAACCCCGCCCCCAGACTATATTCTTGACGAGATGGAGCAATGGGTTCGCAAGTTGATTGCATACAAGATAGATGAATAAATAGGGAAAGGGCTATCTCAAACGTCTTGTAAACGGACAATGAGATAGCCCTCTCCTTTTACGAAGGTCGTGTAATCCAGAAGCGGCGAATGACCAATCCATCCTCGTCTGTACATTCCGACTCAAAGACGCCCCCGTTCTTCCGAATCGTTTTTTCCGATCCAACATTATCATAATCACAAATCACCAATACTTCGTTTATCCCCAGCTCGTTCGTGATGTTTAGGGCTTGCGCTAAAATTTCCGTCGCATATCCTTTGCGTCTCTCGGAAGGCCGGATTCCGTATCCGATATGCCCGCTGTATTTTCGTAAACGCTCGTTGAGACGATGTCGAATATTCACCGCCCCCACTATGCGTCGCTCCTCATTCACGAGCCAATACGTCGAATGAGGAACATAGCCATCCTGAAGATTTTCGTCGTTGCTTTCACTCTCCAGAAATTCCAGATACGCAGGAAAATCATAGGGCTCCCGATCCACTACCCACGGTACGATAGGCTCTCCACTTTCTTTCCACTCTTCGTAGAAGGAAATATACTCTGCTTGAAGTTCTGCACAAGGCTTCGTTACATACAGTTGCCCAGCCATCGTCTCACTCCCCTTGCACATTTTGGCGTAAAATTCTTTCTATTATATCTCCAAGAAGAGAGGTTTACTAGCCAAACAATCTTTTACTTCTTGAATCACTTCCACTGGTTGACTAAATGCCGCGTAGGAAGAAGCGCATTTCCAGTCCAAGCGCCTCTGGATCCCAACTCAGCTTCGGTAAAAATGGCGGGGAATTTCAGCTTCATTTATGGAATCCTTCATCGAAACTACAACGTTTGAAGCGCTCCCGCTATTTTTTCCGAAGCGGACAGTCAATCCCCCTTGCGGGGCGTAGGCCGAAGCGTAGACTGGAAATGCGCTTCTTCCCTTCACTACCGCTACTATCAAAAAAACAAAAAAAACGCGGCACAAGCATCGAATCGCTTGTGCCACGCTCTTAACTGATTAATATTTGTTAAACAACATGATCCAGAGGGAACCTGCAACGATTGTAAATACAATCACAAGTCCAAGAATCAATGTCTGCACGTTGTAGCGCGGTTTTTCTCCTTCGCGGATGTGCATGAAGAAGACCAACTGAATTACGAACTGCAAGACCGCCATTACCAAGATCGCGATTATGGTCGCCGTTTTACTCAAAATCGAGTTCATGACCAGCACGAGTGGGATAATGGTGAGCACGATCGACAGGATAAAACCGATTACGTACTCTTTCATCGATCCGTGACTATGATGTCCGCCATGGTTTTGATGTTGTGCCACCTTACATCACCCCCATCAAGTAGACGACTGTGAAGAGGAAGATCCACACAACGTCAAGGAAGTGCCAGTACAAGCTAAAGTTGGTAATTTTGCGGCGAGTAACCGCAGAGATTCCACGACGCTTCAGCTGCATAATCAACGCAGTCATCCAGAACAGACCAAGCGTTACGTGCAATCCGTGCGTACCAACCAGTGTGTAGAAAGCGGACCAGTAGCCGCTAGTCGCCATGGTTGCACCTTCGCTCATCAAGTGCATAAACTCAGTGACTTCCAACACTACGAAAGACAGTCCCAAAAGACCAGTTACAGCCAGCCAAGCAATCAGCTGCTTAACATTGCCTTTGTTCATCGCCAGAACAGCGAGACCGCTGGTAAAGCTACTTGTCAACAAGATAAAGGTTGAAGCAATAACACCTGGCAGCTGGAACAATTCCTGTCCAGTTGGTCCGCCAGCAAAGCTATTCATCATTACCGCATATGTTGCAAACAATGTACCGAACAGCACGCAGTCTGTTACAACGAAAATCCAAAAACCAAGAACCTTTAATTGTTCATGCTCTTCATGATGGTCGTGGTCGTGGCCGTGACCATGGTCATGATGCTGCGCCATCGTTACACCACCCTCCCCAGTGAAGCCTCAGTGCGACGCACTTCCTCCACCGGTACGTAATAATCCGTGTCGTATTGGAAGGAGCGTGCCCACATGCATGCGAATACTCCAATGAATCCAATGACGGCCATCCAAACCCAACCAAACGTGAAACCAAAACCTACCAAGAACCAGAAGTTCGCCATGATAAATGGAATTCCAGAGTTCTTCGGCATATGAATCGGCTCAAGTTTCGCCGGTTGTTCTTTATAGGTGCCATTTGCTTTTGCTTCTTTTGTTGCCCACCAGTCATCCATTTCTTTCACTTGTGGTACAACAGCAAAGTTGTAGAACGGTGCAGGTGACGGAATCGACCACTCCAGCGTACGACCATTCCATGGATCGCCTGTCGTGTCGCGCTCACCATTCTTGATGCTGTAAGCGATTTGCCATACTTGGAAGATGAAACCGATACCCATCATGAATGCCCCAACAGTGGATACGAGGTTCATATCTGCCCAGCCGCGGTCCCAACCGTACGTGTAGTAACGGCGAGTCATACCCATGAAACCGAGCGCGTATTGCGGCATAAAGCACACGTAGAAACCAATATTCCAGAACCAGAAGCCCCATTTGCCCAGCTTCTCGTCGAGCTTGAAGCCGAACAGTTTTGGCCACCAGTAGTAAATACCAGCCAAGTAACCGAATACTACCCCACCGATCAATACTTGGTGGAAGTGGGCAACCAAGAAGTAACTGTTGTGATACTGATAGTCTGCTGGAGCTACTGCCAGCATTACCCCTGTCGCTCCACCAATTACGAAGCACGGGATAAAGGCAATGGTCCACAGCATAGGTTGTTTAAAGGATATCCGACCACGGTACATTGTAAACAGCCAGTTAAAGACCTTAACCCCGGTCGGGATACCAACAACCATCGTTGATATCGCAAAGAAGGCGATAACACTTGCGCTCGTACCCATTGTGAAGAAGTGGTGAGCCCATGTAAAGAACGATACAACGGCAATGATCATCATCGCCCAAACCATTGATTTGTAGCCGAAAATCTTTTTGCGTGAGAACGTAGCCACGATTTCAGAGAAGATACCGAAAGCTGGTACTACTACGATATATACCTCAGGGTGACCCCACATCCAGATGAGGTTGAGGTACATCATCGGATTACCGCCGCCGTCCATCGTGAAGAAGTGAGCACCTGCAAAACGGTCAAGGAACAACAGTGCAAGTGTTACAGTCAAGATTGGGAAAGCGAAGATAATCATAATGCAGCTGGACAATACGGACCAGCTAAACAATGGCATTTTGGAAAGCTTCATGCCAGGTGCACGCATTTTGAGAATCGTTACGATAAAGTTAATCCCTGTCGCCAAACTACCGATACCGGAGATTTGAATCCCCCATATATAGAAGTTCTGACCTGGCCCAGGGCTGAATTCATTTTGTGACAATGGCGGGTAAGACAACCAACCAGCGTCCGGGGAGCCCCCGATTACGAACGAAATGTTGAACAGCATCGCACCGAGCATAAACAGCCAGAAGCTGAGTGCGTTCAAGAACGGATACGCTACATCTCGAGCACCGAGCTGAAGCGGTACTACCATGTTGAACAAGGCAAACATCATCGGCATCGCCATGAACAAAATCATGATCGTACCGTGAGTCGTAAAGATGGCATTATAGTGATCCGAGTTCAGGAACTCTACGTTCGGGAATGCCAGTTGCAAACGCATCAGCAGGGCGTCAACCCCACCGCGGAACAGCATCAGAAGCGATGCGATCAAATACATAATACCAATACGCTTATGGTCAACTGTAGTCAACCATTCACGCCATAGCCAACCCCATTTTTTATACTTAGTCAGAACGAATACGATCGCAACCATGGATAGTACAATCGATACGTCCGCACCGTAAATCAGCGGGTCACCTGTTACAAAGAACGTGGATGCAAAATCCTTAATGTTCTCCCACACGTGGTATTCCTCCTCCCTCTCGCCTAGTGGTTCATACTGGAATGATTCATTCCAGGCATGTTGTGCGATTCAGTCTTTTGCTGCGTATTTTGCGAAGTCTCATTAGAAGACTTGTCACCTGCAGGCGCAGGAAGTTTCTCCATCACATAGTCCATATCGTGACCATGGCCATATTTCGCAACGATCTCTTCAAACATACCTTCTGGGAATGCAGAATACGTAAACTTATCTGTCACGCCAGGCTTGCGAAGTTCTTCATAATCTGCCTTCGTCATAGCTGGAGTCGTACCTTTTACTTCTTTAACCCACTTATCGAACTCTTCTTTCGGTTTTGCCACTACATTAAACTGCATTTTGGCGAAGCCTTCACCAGAGAAGTTGGAGCTAAATCCAGCGAATGTACCAGGTTCATCTGCTTGCAGATACAGCTCGGTAGCCATTCCCGCCATCGCATAAATCTGTCCACCCAATTCTGGAACCCAGAAAGAGTTCATCGGTGCATCAGCAGATACCTGGAAGCGAATCGGTACGCCTGCTGGAATCTCCAGATGGTTAACAGTTGCGATATTTTGTTCTGGATACGTAAACATCCATTTCCAGTCCAAAGCCGTAACCTGAATGGTCATAGGGGCAACTTCTTTATTCGGGTTCTCTTTTAACAAATAAATATCACGGACAGTAAAGTAACCCAGCAATGCAACGATAACGATAGGAATAATCCACCAAATTACCTCTAGGGTTGTACTGTGTGCCCACTCCGGCTTATAACTTGCTTTATTGCCCGGTGTATCCCGATAGCGGTATACAATGAAAGCGGTAAGCACAATAACCGGAACGATAATGACAGCGACCAATATCGTGGAAATAATAATGAGATTGTACTGCGTTTCTGCTACAGGTCCTTTTGGATTCAAGACGAGGTATTCGCTACCACAGCCTGTCAGCAGAACGGTGCCCAACACTGCCAAGATCCAAAACTGGATATGCCTCAGCATTTTTCCTCCGCTCATTCTCCTAATCCCTCCTAGTCACAAACAACAAGCATGTAATACTTTGAGAGCGCAGTTCTTTTCAGGTGAACTTCGCCTCACATATGTCGATAGTGCAGTCACTCTCTATGGAGAGGTCTCGAACGAGGCTTTGGAAAACCTTCTTTTTTAACGTGCATTCACACTTTTCGAGAGTTCCTCACAATAGAGGTTTTTTAACACAAGTGAACTTCACTATTTGCCGCATATACATACTATCAGAGTCAGCGAGCTTTTGTACTCGTTTTTAACGACGTTCAATATTTCGTAGCTTTTCTGTTACAAAGTGTTCACATTGCAGTCACGAGTTGATCATATTCTTGTTAGGATTCTCCTCTAATGAAGTCCAGCACCCATTTTTGGTCATCTCGCCCAATTATGAATGTCAAGTTTTCTTTTCACTTTTAATAAAAAAATCAAAAAAACGCCAGCTCATTTGGCTGACGGCAAAATTCCATATAAATAAAAAAACCTCTCATTTATAAATGAAGAAAATGAGAGGTTCTCAACGGGACTATTTTTATCTTGTTAGGCGTCCGTTCTTTTTAGTGTCATTAAGCGAAACACCGTGCTCATAATGAAGATATTCATGCCAGCGATCAAAAATCCGATCGACACCATCAACGGCAAGTTCTGCGATCTGAAATCGCTTGCAGTGAAAGCCATAATAGCAGCACCAACAAATAGTACTGTCCAAGCCATCCATCTTAATACATCTGCTGCTTTTCGATCGTTATTCATAACACAAAACCCCTATCATCATAGATTTTTTGCGTGACCGTTTTTGTTTGATGCTCTTATTGTAACACAATATTCACTTGTTGTTCATATTTTGTTCATTTTTTTATAAAAAAATTGTCAAAACTTTTTTCATAAACCTATTGGCTATCGTGTTGTTACAAATTTACTTTGTGTCACAAATGTGAAAGCGTTATTGTTATAATGAATGGAGTAAACGGTTTCATACATTCCTAACATCTTGAACTGTCATCGAAGGTGGTTTGCCCATGGTTCATACACCCAAAAAAGCCCGCATCAGCCTCTTAACCCAAATGGTTCTGCTCATTTCCATCGTTGTCCTGATCAGTATGGGGATAGGAAATGCCTTATTTTCCTTCATATTAGATGACATTTTGGATCGTTATATTGGACAGCAAGCCATGACGGTCGCCAAGCTATCTGCCATGGACGAACGCATTATTGCAGCTTTTGAAACGGATGACCCTTCCAAGACAATTCAACCGATAGCCGAAACCATTCGGATGGAAACGGGCGCCAGCTATGTCGTGATTGGAAACAAGGACGGAATTCGGTACTCTCACTATGACCCAAAGCAGATTGGATTACCGATGGGAACCAGCAATGATCCCGTATTCTTAGAAAATCGCTCGGTCATTTATCGGGGGACAGGCATTTCAGGTCCAGCCATCAAAGCAAAAACACCGATCGTCAATAAGAAAGGCGAAACAATCGGCGTCTCCTCTGTCGGCTATGTGATGAGTGATGTAGAGAAAAAGGTCGCAGAATACAAGGAAAGGGTCGTTTCCTTATCCCTGGTGCTGCTGGTTATCGGAATTATTGGCGCGATTATCATTGCCCGACGAGTCAAGCGATTGATCTTTGGTCTGGAGCCAGAAGAAATCTCATTTTTGTTTACGGAAAAAGCAGCTATTCTTGAATCGATTCGCGATGCTACGGTAGCAGTCGATATGCAAGGGCGTGTCGTCTCGATGAACAAACGCGCACGTTCCCTCCTCCAAGAAGATTTGACCGTAGGCAAATCGATCGCTAGCCCGCAATTGCGCGACATCATTCATTCTGTCAATCGAAATACACAAGAAATGAACTACAAAATTTTGCTGGGGCATGAAATTTTTATAACCGACTACTCTCCTATTTTGAGCAATAATGAAATCAGAGGCGTGGTCTTCACATTTCGTCCAGAGTCTGAAATCGAGCAACTCACCGAAGAAATTACGAAAATCAGTTCCTTTTCGGACAATATGCGTGCACAAAATCACGAATATTTAAATCGTTTGAACACCATTTACGGTCTCCTCAAGCTAAAGGAGTACGACAAAGCAATCGAACTCATCACCGATGAAGTAAAGGAACGGCAGGATATTCTCGCCTTTATTATGAGTTCAGTCAAAGAGCCCTTCATCGCAGCTTGTTTGCTAGGGAAAATCAATCGCTCCAAAGAGCTGAAGGTATTACTCGAAATTGATCAGGACAGCTATTTGGGAAATGTACCTGACAGCTTGGATACAAAGGTATTGGTCACTATTCTCGGCAATTTGATCGACAACGCGATGGAAGCTGCCCTCGAATACAAAGGCTCTGACGCAATGGTCCACGTATCCTTTACTGATTTAGGTGGCGATATCATTTTTGATATCGAAGACAATGGACATGGGGTATCAAAAGAATTGGAGCCCCGCATCTTTGAAAGCGGTGTCACTACGAAATCAGGTGAAAATCGAGGACTCGGTTTGGCTATTGTGAAAAACGCCATCGAGGTGTTAGAGGGGCAAATTTCACTCGGAAAAAGTGATCTTGGCGGAGCGCGTTTCACCGTCGTCGTCCCCAAGAAATGGGACGAAGTAAGTAGAGAGGAGGCAATCCACCATGTCTGAGAAACCCATTACCGTCATGATCGTGGAAGATGACGAAATTGCAGCTAGAATCTATGAACAATTCACAAGTAAACTGGAAGGATTCCAGATTATTGCCACGGCCACGACTGGAAAACAGGCATTGGAGATGCTTCACGTCGTTACGCCGGATGTTCTGCTCTTGGATATTTATTTGCCAGATATGAACGGGATTGACCTGTTGCGTGAAGTACGGAATCATTTTCGCGGGATCGATGTCGTCATGATCACAGCCGCAAACGATGTGGAAACCGTGAGAGAAGCGATACGTGGCGGGGCATACAGCTACATCATCAAGCCGATTATGATCGATAAATTCATGTCTACCTTGGAGCAATATGCCAATACGCGACGTCAGCTGCAGCAGCATACAACCATTGATCAAACAGCAGTGGACAAGCTGTTTACAAAAGCCGCACACACTCCTGCTACCAAAACCGTTGAGACTGTCACTACACTCCCGAAAGGCATCGACAAGCTGACGTTAAAGCTGATCCGGGACAAGATGCAGGAGACCACTCAAAGCATGAATGCCGATGATTTGGCTGCACTTGCTGGCATGAGCCATTCGACGGTGCGCAGATACCTCGAATTTCTCGTCTCTATTAATGAGGTGACTGTCGAGACGTTCTATGGAACCGTCGGGCGTCCGGAACGAAAATACCGCTGGGTACCGCAAAAAACGGCCAAATGATGCCTGATGGCAAAAAGAAGGGGAAGCTTCATTTATGAACCTGAAGCTTCCCTTTTTCTTTTCTTGCTACTGGTTTTGTCGCACCTGGACTCTTTTCCCGAAACATCGTGATGATGGCAACGGCTGCGATGATCATGACAGCAGCAATCAAGGTTTGGCTTGTCAATTGTTCATCAGCGATCAGCCAGCCTAGAAATACAGCGACAATCGGGTTCACATAGGCGTACGTGGAAACCAGAGAAGGCTCTGCATTTTTCAAAAGCCAAATGTACGCCGTGTAGGCGACAATAGAACCAAATCCAACTAAATAACCAAAAGCAATCCAGGAACGCAGGGAAATCTCCGTTATATGCAGCTTCGTCCAATCGTCGAGAAACAGCGACGCGATCCCCAGCAAGCTTCCTCCGACGATCATTTGCAAGGCCGTCGCCATCACAGGCGATGCTGGGAGCTTTGCATTGCGCGAATACAGCGATCCCACTGACCAGCAGATCGAGGCAAACAGAAGCGCCACGATTCCGATCGTGTCGATCCCTTGATTGCCTGTTCCCTCGGGATGGACAACCAACACAGCGATCCCCGCCAAGCCAAACAGGATTCCTCCCATGACTCCAACAGTTGGCTTTTGCTTGCTGCCACCGATCCAGTTGAAAACGAGAATCCATAATGGAACCGTAGCGATTAACAAGGACGCGATTGCTGACGGTACCTTGAGTTGTGCCCATGCAACTACACCGTTCCCACCGAGAAGCAGCAGCGCCCCAACTATTCCAGCCCCTCTCCATTCTGCTGCACTTGGCAGCTCTGCTCCTTTCCAACGCCCAATCAGGAATAGGACCAATCCCGCCAGAAAAAATCGCGCCCCCGCCATAATAAAGGGTGGCATCGATTCAATAGCGATCTTCATTCCGAGATAAGTGCCTCCCCAAAACAGGTAGACCGCTAGCAATGCAATCGTAACGACAAATAATTTCGAATCTTTTTTTTCTGTCATTGTGTTTCCACCTTGGCTTTCAAATTTCTTTCCTGCCATCCTCGTAGATCGTCGACAAGATGAAGGTCGTGGAGGTTTCCAGTATTTCGTCATACTGGACCATTTCATCAATCAGATTGGTGATGTCTTCCGGTGCCGTCGCACGTACTTTTAGCATCATACACCACTCTCCCGCGAGCCGCTGGCATTCGATGATGGTCACGTTTGGTACCTGAACATTCACAATCTTTGCTGTGATTTCTTTGAAATCCTGACATCTTGCTTTGACGAAGATCAATACCTTCAGTCTTTGCTCTAATTTCCTCCAGTCAATGATGCCACGGTATCCCTTGATAACGCCATTCTTTTCAAGCTTGGCAACCCGTTGGTGGACAGCTGGTCGCGAGATGTGCAGCAGCTTGCTGATTTCCTCGTGAGATATCCTTCCGTTTTCCTCGAGCAATTGAACAATTCTCAGGTCAACCTCATCCATCACATACCTCCTGTGGTTATAGTAGCATATTTTCCTTCATATAGACCATTCGTACTCTATATTGACCGAATTCAAACGAATAGTAAATACAGAAGCAAGATATCAAAAATATAATGCAATAAAACCGTCTTGAAAGCCCCCTTATCATTACGAATCGTTACTTAGGTACCCATACAAAAAAGAACAAGCCCCCGCTTGATTGTAAGCGGGGACCAGCTTAGAAGCATCGTCCTGATCATTCTGGTTTCTTCTCAAACAACGCCATCCACTCATCCACTTGGATGGAAACGACTTGCTCTCCTTCTTTTTCAACTGCGAAGTAGGCTTGGATTTCTTCATCGGCGCTTGTGATATGCGCGGTTACTTGCTCAACCTGCTCCTCAGTCTCAGTCGTACGTCTGACCCAAGTCGCATACGGGAACGTCTTTTTACGGATGCGCGAATGACTCTCCACCAGTCCCTCTTGCTCTATCCATGCTAACCATTCGGACCGTGAGTAGCTTCGTACATGACTGTGATCTCGAAGTTTTTCCAGCGTATTCACAAATTGATCGAGCTTTTCATCCTCTGCTGCGATATTGTCGATCAGCACAAATTTTCCACCCGGCTTTAGGACACGGGCCACTTCTTTTACAAACGCCTCTGGGTTCGGGAAGTGATGAGCCGCGATTCTGCACCCGACTGCATCAAAGGTTTCACTCAAAAACGGAAGTGCTTCCGCATCCGCAACTACATAAAAGACATTGCTTGCGTGAGATTTCAGATGGTTTCGCGCCGCTGCGAGCATCGGCTGCGTCAAATCGGTCGCAAAGACTTGACCGACATGTGGAGCGATTGCCTTGGTAAGATGACCGCCACCCGTTGCCACATCGAGAAATACCCAATCAGGCGAAGGTTTCAGCCAAGGCTTCAGGAGAGCGAGATCCTCTCCCGTAGCATGCGTCTGGCTATTCACATACTTTTCGGCATTCGCACCGAACTGCTGTCTGACTTCCTCTTTGATCTTTTTGTCATCGCGCATGAGAATCGCCCTCCCCTATTCTTCTATTCTTCGTTCACGATTACTTTCTTCCCTCTCATTTTCATGATCAAGGGAACGGTGATCCAGAGAACCGCAATGATCAGAAACACCAGCGATACTGGCTTTTGAACAAAGATAGAAAAATCACCATTGGACGTCGTCAACGCGCGTCGCAAATTGTTTTCAATCATCGGACCCAAGACCAAGCCAAGAACGAGTGGAGCCATTGGGAAATCGTTTTTCGCCAAAAAGTAACCCACTAGTCCACAGAGGAGCAGCAAGACTAGATCAAATACGGAGACACGGACTGCGTATACACCAAACACGGAAATGGCAACGATCATCGGGATCAAATATTTAGGCGGTGTCTCAATCAGCTTCGCAAACACCTTTACGAGCGGCATATTGAGGATCAAGAGCATCACGTTTCCGATGAACATGCTGGCAATTAAGCCCCAAGCGATGCTCGGATGATCTTCAAACAAGAGCGGACCTGGCTGCACGTTGTACATAATCAATGCACCCATCAATACCGCTGTCGTCCCTGTACCCGGAATCCCCAAGGTCAGCAGTGGAATCATCGCCCCGCCAGATGCTGCATTATTCGCCGACTCTGGAGCCGCTACCCCAGCGATTGCCCCTTTGCCAAATTTTTCAGGCGTTTTACTGATTTTCTTTTCCAACAAATAGGCAAGGAAGGATGCCAGTGTTGCACCAGAACCAGGAACAATACCTTTAAAGAATCCAACCAGCGATCCACGGAGAATCGGTCCGGCACTTTCCTTCAGGTCTTGCTTAGTCGGTAAAATTCGGGAGATTTTGGCGATCTCCCCCTCATTGATATCACGTTCGAGGATCGTCTTGAACACTTCCCCGAGTGCAAATACCCCAACGGCAATCGTCAAGAATTCCAAACCGGAATAAAGCTCTGGCATATCAAAGGTAAAACGCGCCACGCCAGATACATTGTCCAGCCCGATCGTCGCGATCAATAAGCCGAAAACCGTCATCATCAATGCTTTCGTGACGGACTTGCCTGCCAACCCGCTCAGTGCACACAACCCCAAGATCATCAGCGAAAACTCATCTGCTGGACTGAGCTTGAGCGCTACTTCAGAGAGTGGCTCTGCCAAAAATACCAGACCGACAAGCGAGACAAGCCCGGCAAAAAACGAACCAATCGCAGCGATGGAGAGAGCAACTCCCGCTCTTCCCTGCTTGGCCATCGGGTATCCGTCCAGTACAGTAACAACAGAAGATGACTCACCAGGTGTATTCAACAAAATCGAAGTGGTAGAGCCGCCGTACATCGCTCCGTAGTAAACCCCTGCCAGCAAAATAATGGCGCTGGTCGCCGCTGCTTCTGGCGGCAGTCCACTCGTCAACGAAGCTGTCACTGGAATCAACAAGGCCACGCCACTGATTGGCCCAATCCCTGGTAATACCCCGACTACTGTCCCGATCAAGACGCCGACAAACGCAAAGATAATATTTTGCCATTGCAGGGCAGTGGCAAATCCGTCCAGCAAATAATCAATCGCACCCATTTCATCCACCTCCTACAAGCCTAACCATGTTGGTAAACCGGGCAACGTGCCATCGAGAACTTCCACGTACAACAAGTAGACACCGAATGAAAACGCACCGGAAATGATCACGCTATTGAGCCATTTTCCTTTTTGCATCGTCTGGAATCCAACCAAAAGGAAAAGGAAGGTACTGATCACGTAGCCGATTTCCTCTAAAAGCAATACGTAGAATAATGCCGCGACAAGAATGATGAGGAACCGTTTGTAATCGAGCTTTTGCTTCTCTTTCTCGCCCTCTTGCTTGTATTTGAACGTTTCATAAAATAATCGCAGGCTGAGCAGGATCAGAAGACTTCCGAGTCCCATCGGAAAAATGTTTGGTCCGACATTGCTGCCGTAAGCGCTCGCCGAGATGTTTTGACTCCCGACCACAAATGCTACGCCTAACACGAGAAAAGCCAGACTGGCGAAGCGGTCAAATGTTTTGCTCACGTATGTTCCCTCCTGTTCGTACAAGAATCCAGAATGAAGGAGGAGAAGAATCGCTCCTTCTCCATCCCCCATCAAACCTTTTTATTTCGCCATTCCGAGCAAGCCCAAGATTTCCTTGAACATTTTTTCTTGCTCACCCAGGTAGCTCTTGAAGTCTGTGCCGTTTTTGTAGCCATCGTCCCAGCCGTTTGCTTCCAGCTCTGCTTTCCACTCAGGAGTCTCTGTCATCGCTTTCAATTTTTGCTCCCAGTAAGCAACAGCATCTGGCGTCATGTCTTTTGGTCCAAATACACCGCGCCAGTTGATCAGCTCCGTGTCATAACCGGATTCTTTGTACGTCGGGATGTCCTTGAACATACCTTTCAAACGCTCAGGGGATGAAACACCCAAGATTCTTACTTTGCCGGATTTCAAGTATTCACCCGAACCCGATACATCTGTAGCCAGTACGTCAGCATTGCCACCCAAGAGAGATGCGATCGCTTCTCCGCCACCATCGTAAGAAATGTATTTCACAGATTTCGGATCAATTCCCGCTTTTACAGCTGGCATCAAAAAGGTCAAGTGATCAAGCGAGCCAGGAGCAGAACCGCCTGCAACCGTTACTTTGGTTGGATCCGCTTTGATCGCATCCATTAACGATTTCAGATCCTTGTATGGAGAATCGGCTGCTACTACGATCGCGCCGTAATCTTTCGTCAATTGTGCCAACGGAGTCATATCATTGTAGGAATGCGGGCTGTTTCCTTCTTTTTTCACATTGTTGATGACGATTGGTGTAGAGGGAAGCAGGAGCTTATAGTTGTTCTTCTTGTCCTGCGTCACGAAATCAGCCAAGCCAACTGCCTGTCCGCCACCTGGCTTGTTTTCGACGGAGATCGTCTTGTCTACCAGCTTCGTTGCTGACATCACCTTTGCAAGGGAACGCGCTGTTTTATCCAAGCCGCCGCCTGCCCCCGACGGAGCGATAACCGAGATTGGTTTTTCTGGGTAGGTAGAAGCTCCTCCAGTGGATGCCGTCTGCCCACTGCCGCCTCCACAGGCTGCGAGGCTAAGTGCCATTGCCGTAGTGAGGAGTACTCCGGTCCATTTTGTCCATTTGTTTGATTTTTTCATCTTTATAACCCCCTCGATTGATAGCGTTTTCAAATAAGTTAAGGAGATCATAGCATTCGATGAAAACGCTTCCTAGTTTGTTCAGATAATTTGGATAAACACCATATTTATGATTATTTTCATTTTTTTCACGCCAAAAAGACCTGCCGTTTCCGATTAGGGAACGTACAGGCCTTGCCATTGATTCGACTGTAAAAACTGCGTCAGGCGCTGGTCTCCTTTGGCTGTTTTATCCTGCTGTGGCGGTTCGTCCATGCACGAGCACCAAAGGAAAACAACGTGAGTACAAGAACCACACGAAACAGATGAAACGCCGTTACTAAGAGCGGATCGGCTCCTGTCGCCAAGGCAGTCAAGCTCATTTCGGCGAGTCCACCTGGCACCGTAGCCAAAATGGCCGTCACGATATCGGTAGCAGTCACGTAAGAAATG
Organism: Brevibacillus sp. HB1.2; assembly: GCF_013332495.1. Lineage (NCBI taxonomy): Bacteria > Bacillati > Bacillota > Bacilli > Caryophanales > Paenibacillaceae > Brevibacillus > Brevibacillus sp. HB1.2. The sequence goes on from NZ_JABMIU010000010.1 coordinate 88,673, forward strand.
CCGATAGCAATCACGATCACCATAACGAACAAGAACAGGGAATGCATGAGACCGAACAGAAAGAATCGGCGGTTTTTGGCGATGTCCTCTCGTTTGAAGCCAAGACCGATGCTGACCCCGATGAATATTTGCGCCCCTTGGACCAGGATGCTTGGCAACGCAGGACTCTCTCCCACAAGCGATGTATTCATCGAAATCAAAGCGGTCACGAGCAAGGCACCTAGCAAGAACGGAGCGGGTATATAACAGCGTGACGCAATCAATGCTCCAATGACACCAACCACAAGAAGCATGACTGTCTGCCCAATCCCCAGCGTGTGTTCTGTAGTAGCCGTCTGTATGGCAGCATGGGTAGGTAGAAATGTCACAAGATAAGGGGTACAAAGCACGACGCTGATCGCACGGATCGAGTGGAAAATCGTGATGACTTGTTGATTTCCTCCCGCCGTTTGCCCCACCGACACCATTTCCGATAATCCGCCGGGAATATTGCTGAAGATCGCCGTTATTCCGTCTACTCGGCAGACCTTATAAAATATCCAAGCGTTCACCAAACTGATCAAGATGGTCAAAATCGTGGTGATGAGCATCAAACCGATGTGCCCTGTCATCGTCTCGACGATTTCAGGTGTCATTCGCAAACCAAGGGTGATCCCAATCACTGTCAATCCTGCTTGACGAAACCAACGGGGAATCCAAAGATTTTTGACCCCAAGCATATTACAGATAACGGTGGTGACTAGCGCTCCGAGCAGCCAAGGAAGTGGGCTGTGGATGGTAGCAAACAGCCAGCCTCCCAGTGATCCGAGCAGCAATGTAAACAGAATACGTAGCAGCATAAGCGTTCCCTCTCCTACTCTCCGACGTTGTATGAAGCTTCTAGGGTGGGGGTACACCTAGTGTAAAACAATTGTGCTCGCAGCAAAAATACAAAATGGTTATCGTTGGCGATTCCTTGTATGAATAATAAAAAACTGCTGGCTCCCGAGTCGAGAGTTCCCAGCAGTTCCTTTTTCCCAGATTAATCGATGAATGATATCTCACCCTGCTCCATGAAGCGTACAAATGCCTTGACCATTTGCAAGTCCATTGAGTCGGCATGATAAAACATCCAGGTACTTCGCTTGATCGGCTCCCCCTCTGCGCTGGTCAGCTCAATCATGTGCAGATCGTCTTTGCCATTCAGCACGGCTCGTGGAAGGATGGCGTACCCCAAACCGTTTGCTACCATTTCACTGCATGTATCCGCCTTGTCGACCTCCATGCCGATCAGCGGTGGTTGGGAAAATCGTTCGGTCCACCAGTCGTCCACTAACGCCCGCAGCATCGGATCGGTCTCATAGTCGATTCGCGGCAGGCTGGGCAGGTTGTCGATATGAAGGGGTTCCGTGGAAACGACATAGACCGATTCCTCGAACAGCAAGTACTTTTGGTCGGACCAGTTGTAGCTTCCTCGGACGAAGCCTACGTGCACGTCCTGATTATACACGGACTTGTAGACGTCTTTGCTCCATCCGGTCATTACCTTGTACTCGACGTTTGGATAGGCTTCCTTGAACTTTTTCAAGATCATCGGGAGCTTGTACCGTGCAAAATAGTTGGAAACCCCCAATCGGAGCGTACCATTGACCTCGTCTCCCATGTTCAAGACATGCTCTTTGATATTGCGCAGTCTGAGCAGCATTTCATCCGCGCATTTGGCCAAGTACTCGCCTTGCGGAGTGAAATGGACGCCTCTACTCCCCCGTTGCACGATCTGTACGCCAAATTCTTTTTCAATCTGCCGCAGTCGTTTGGTCAGCGTAGGCTGGGACAAATACAAGCTTTCTGCTGTTTTTGTGATGTTTTGTTCCTGGTACAAGGTTTGGAGAATGTACCAATCGCGATATTCCATGGCTATAGTGTCTCCGCATGATTATTTGTCACTTCTTTATTTATCACATTTTTCTCCTTCCGTTTCAAATAGTTTCCAATCACGATCACCAGAAGTGCCAATGCTACCGGCAAAATCATATGCAACGAAGGCATTACCCCTTCTAGGAAGCTGCCAACTGCTTTGTCTCCTACAATCATTTCTCCTGCTGTATATCCAAGCAAAGCCGCCCCTAATAATACGATGATCGGATAACGGTTCATCAGCTTCATCAGCAACTGGCTTCCCCAAATGATGAGTGGAATGCTGATGGTAAGACCGATGATGACCAAAACCAGGTTCCCGTTCGCTGCTCCCGCTACGGCAATGACATTGTCCAGACTCATAATCAGATCGGCAAAAATAATGGTTTTAAGTGCCTCAACAAAACTAGCTCCGCCACCAATGTGACTGTCCTCATCTTCACCCTTTAACAGCTTGACCGCAATCCAGATGAGCAAAAGCCCTCCGACAACTTGGACAAACGGGATTTTCAACAGCCAGATGGCAATGAAGGTAAGAATGATCCGCAATCCGATTGCACCGAAGCTCCCCCAAAAGGTAGCTTTTTTCTGTAGCTCTGGATTCAGGTTCCGACAGGCAAGAGCAATAACGACTGCATTGTCTCCGCTCAGGACCAGGTTGATCATAATGATTTGTAGTAAGCTAAGTAAGTATTCTGTCATGATGTCTCCCTCCAATGTTGCTGATACTGACAATAATAGACCTACCTTTTCGTTAGCGCAGTATTATTTCTATTATTTGCATATATTTTTTTAAAAAGACAGGCTACTTCTTGTATCCATACACAGAATAATCCGCTCGCACTTTTCGAATCGCTAGCCAAACTGGCAATCCTCTCGCTACCCAGCGCAAGGCAGACATAATATTTTGTTCATTTTCAAACTGCTCGACAATGATGACGGTCTTTTCATTGATATACGTCTGTAGCTCCTCCCAGCCCATTGACGAATAGCGGTCATTTCCGTATGTTTTCAGAGCCAAAAAGTCTTCGCGTTTTGGGTCCTTCAGCTGGAGGAGTTGTTGAATGGCTCTCGCGCATTCGGGATGAATGGTATTATTCATGATGTCATGCCTCACTTTGGTACGGGATGACTTTATGTTAAACGATTGCAGCAAGCTTCGCACGCAAATAAAAAAGGCCATCATCACTTTGGTAGGATAACGACCTTTTGTGCTTCTGTTGATTCAGTTTTTCTGCTCTGGTCTTCGTCGTCCGCTGTCTCATGTCAGCAAAAGCGAAAATGCTTCTGTTGAGATCCGGATTTCTTTTGCCTTCACGGGCCAGCTTTTCCCGTTGCTTGCGTGCTGCGCTTTTTGCCATTGTCTTTCACTCCTTTTTTACGGCTCTTATAATGGATACCGTCCTTGGTGTTATCATAGAACGCTTCCTGTGTTGTTGCAACGAAAATAGTAAAATCGCCTACAACTCTTGTCCATTCCTTTTTCTCCCCCCTGAATAGGATAGATTGACAGGAGGTGTTGAGACTCGATGAAAAAGAAAAGAATCACTGCGAGACGCGTGGAAAACCAAGTGTACTCCAATCGGGTTCTGCGCTCTGAATTCGATCGCAACTGGCGTACAGTAATCTCCAGAAGTGGTTACGTTATATATATTGCAACAGCGAATCGGGCAAAAATCACTGTACTGCTTTCAAATGGATCTAGGAAATTGCTCATCTTCAGACAAGGTGGAAGAGTATTGGTTGGCGGTGGGGGTACCAGTCATTATAGCAAACCGCACATTGCAAAGGACTTGTAAGATGTGGGAATCGCCTTGCGCAGCATTGCTTGTGGCAGGCGATTTTCATTGAAGATAGCTTACCTCGTCTTAATGATCACCGTCATTTTTTGCTTCATTTTTGTATCCTGAATCATGCCGATGATCTCCGCTCGTTTCCATACAACAAATTTATGCTCTTGTCCGTTATGCAACTTGATTTTCATTCCGTTTGGGATCACGAACAGCGTATTCCGCTTTTCAACTGCCGCCATATCCTTCAAGTTTATTTCGAGAGGTTGTGCTTGAATATTGAGACTGTGTGGTTGAAAATAAAGTCTTTCACTCGTAATCGTTAACCTCCCACCTACTCCTTCCATTCCTCTGAATAGGTATGCTGCTATATTCTCTAGCACGATCGATTCGTTTCGCCTGAGTTCCATTTCTTCCTTTTCCCCTCCGACATACGATTCCGTTTTTTCTCGAATTGGTAGGCACTTCATATTACCATAATTAGGAATAAAGAAACACAATAGATGGCTTCACCAATCTACTGCGTTTCTTTTCATTAACTATCCCTACCTATTCAAAAAAAGCACTGGAGTATTCAACAACGCCCGAGACTTGAGCCAATGCATTTTCTTGCAGTTCCAAAGCCATAAATACCTCATCCGGTACGTCGAAAGGTGCTTTTATTCCCCAGTGCGAAGCTTTTTGGAAGCCAAACTTTGGGTAATATTCGGAATGCCCGAGAACAACAACAGATTGGTATCCCCGTTCTTTTGCTTTTTGAAGGGCTTCGAGAATTAATTTCTTTCCAATTCCTTTGCTTTGATAAACAGGCAGGACTGACACTGGGGCAAGTGCAAGTGACTCTATGCTCTGATTGTCATTGCGAATGGAGATTTTCGACAAAAGTATATGTCCAACGATTTCTTGATTTTCTTCATCAATCGCAACTAGAGATAAGGCAGGGATGAATGCATCAGATTTTCTGATGCGAGACACCAATTCATGTTCTTTGTGATCGCTGAACTCCGCATTCGCGAATGCACTTTTTACGACCTGTTCCGTAACGGAATAATCATCTACCTGTTCTATTCTGATCCTCATGTTCATCGTTCCCATCTCCTAAATCCATATCGCTTGTGTTGCCCATATGTTATCACATCTATACAGCGAAGCGCCCTGCTCGTATGCCTAGAGACAGGGCGCTTTGTTTGTTTAGGGACACAGATTAATAGGTAAACTTATTGATCAATACTTTCAGCTCTTCCGCCAATGACGACAAGGATTGAGCGGAGGATGAGATCTCTTGCATGGAGGCGAGCTGCTCCTCGGTAGAGGCTGCTACTTCCTCGGCCGTTTCGGCATTGCTTTTCGCAATGGTGACGAGCACATTGGCTGTCGCGGTTACTTCCTGAACAGCAGCCAAGATTTGCTGCGCGATCAAGGAGACCTCTGCGATATGTGGATTGGTCAGTCTGGTGCTTTCCATGATGCCTTCAAACTTGTGAATCGTCTCCTCCGAAACGTTCAAGCCTTCTGCAACATCCAGTCTGACTTTTTCCATGTTGTCGACGGATTGCTTAGTCTCCCGCTGAATCTCTGTGATCAATTCAGAAATTTGCTTGGCCGACAGTTGTGATTGCTCAGCCAACAGGCGCACTTCTGTAGCAACAACCGCAAAGCCTTTGCCATGCTCACCAGCCCGTGCCGCTTCAATCGCAGCATTCAATGCCAGCAAATTCGTCTGCTGGGCAATTCCGCTGATGACATCCGAGATCGTGCCGATTTCTTTCGAACGATCATAGAGCGATTTGGTCATGCGATCCGACTGCTCTACCGATTCATGAATCGACTTCATCTGACTCATGACTTGAGCGACAAAGTTGCCACCTTCTTCTGCCTGAACCGTTGTTTGCTGAGCAGTATCCGACAACACATTGACACTGTCAACAATCCGTGTGACCCCTTCCGAAATGTCATGCAATGAGCGAACATTTTGGTCGATTCCGCTCGTTTGTTGTTCCGCGCTGCCAGCTACTTCCTGAACAGCAGTCGTTACAAGCTCGGTTGCAATGCTCGTCTGCTGCGCACTCGCAGTCAATTGCTCCGAAGACGCTGCTACTTGCTCCGCTCTGGCCTCGACATCGGAAATGAGCGCGCGCAGGTTATCCTGCATCGTGTTAAAAGCATGGCCCAGCTCACCAATTTCGTCGTTTGACCGCACTTTAATCGGGTCAGTTAAAATACCTTGGCTCACTCTGACCGCATGTATCTTCACTTCCTGGATGGACTGGAGAAGGGAACGCAGTACAGCTGCTACAATGAGTCCTCCCAGCACCAAACAGATCGTAATCGTCCAAAACGTTTGCGCGAAAATCGGCTGTGCAGCATCCTCAACCTCAGACAGGTACATCGACCCGGCAATTTTCCAACCAGTAGCCGGATTCGTCACATAGTAAATCTGTTTCGGGATGCTTTGCTCCTCGTAGTTGAATTTACCTGTTTCTGCTTGATACATGTTATCGTAATAACTTTCTTGTGCCAGCGTTCCTGCCTGATTTTCCGGATGGACGACATACTTTTTATTGCTGTCCACTACGATGACATCTCCATCAGAACCGATGCTGACTGAGTTTGCCAGTTGTTTGATCTGTTCAATCCCAACTGTAATGCAGATAACCCCTGCACCATCCTCCGTCGTTCTTGCTACCGCTACTAAAACCTCACCTGATACCGCCGAAATATAGGGCTCTGTCACGACGACAGTCCCTTTGTTTTCCATCGCTCTTTTGTACCAGTCTCTCGTCCGCGGATCAAACCCTGCCTGTACTTCTTGCTTGGGAGCGCGGAAGTACTGTCCGTCAACCGTTCCCAGACTGATACTCGACGCTTCCGCATGCATACCCATATACATCTCCAAATGATGCATGATTTCTTCTTGAACATCCGCTGATTTCACGCTAGGTGTGATATCTTTTGCCAAATAGTCAGCATCCTTCTTCTTGCCCTCAAACGTATTGCTGACGATGAAGTTGACCAAATCGACGTTTTCGTTGGCGCTGTCCATGATCTGTCTTTCAATTTCTTGTTTCGCTTGATGGTAAGCCAAGCTTCCCACGACAAGGGAAGGGACTAGCAGAATCAAGAGAAATGTGATGATAAGTTTGGTTCGATAGCTTCTGAACCAATTCCTAAGGTTAACTTTCACTTCATTTCATCTTCTTTCTAAGTTGTATTTGGATAAACGATTCATGTTGGTGAAGTCCTAATTTTTTATATCGGTAACGAAGGAAACTTAATGAAGTAAAAAATATATAGAACTGTAATAGATATAAAAAAAGCGGGGAGTATACCGCCCCGAGGCCATAGAAAAACCGCCCTGCTTATGTATGATAGACAGGACGGTCGATATTGATTGACTATTTAGTAGCGAAATTTATTAATCATCGCATTTAGCTCTTCTGCCAACGATGACAGAGATTGGGCAGAGGCTGATACCTCTTGCATCGATGCGAGCTGCTCTTCTGTAGAAGCGGCTACTTCCTCTGCGGTCTCAGCATTGCCTTTTGCAATCATCGCCAACTCGTTCGCTGTTACCTTCACTTCCGCAACAGTTGCCACGATTTGTTGAGCGATCGACGAGACCTCCTCGATACGAGGATTTGTTTGTTTCGTGCTTGTCAAAATTTCCTCGAATTTATCAATCGTACCTTTGGAAATCCGCAAGCCTTCCGAAACATCGCGTCTGACTTTCTCCATAGTCTCAACGGATTCTTGCGTATCGCGTTGAATTTCTACGATAAGGTCGGAAATTTGCTTGGCCGATTCCTGCGATTGCTCTGCCAACAATCTTACCTCTGTTGCTACAACCGCAAACCCCTTGCCATACTCGCCAGCCCGCGCCGCTTCGATCGCTGCATTCAGTGCAAGCAGGTTTGTTTGCTGCGAAATTCCACTGATCACTTCGGAGAAGGCAACAATGTCTCTGGAGCGTTCAGAAAGGGAATGGACCATGTGATTGAGCTGTTCCACAGATGCGTGAATCGAGTTCATCTGGCCCATCACCTTCTGAACCGATTCGCCGCCTTCACCAGCGTGAATAGTTGTTTGCTCAGCGATATCCGTCAATCCATGCACACTCTCTACAATTTGCGCTACGCCGTCTGATATATTTTGGAGAGAGTGGACGTTTTGGTCAATTCCATTCGTTTGCTTCTCTACGCTGCCAGCAACTTCTTGCACGGCTGTGGCAACATGCTCAGTGGCGATGCTCGTCTGCTGCGCACTCGCGGTTAATTGCTCAGACGAAGCGGCCACTTGTTCTGCTCTTGTCTCTACATTTGAAATAAGCGTGCGCAGGTTGTCTTGCATCGTATTGAACGCGCGGCCCAGCTCCCCAATCTCGTCATTGGATCGAACCTGGATAGGCTCCGTCAGTATGCCCTCACTCACTTTGACTGCATGTACCTTGACCGCTTGAATCGATCGGATAAGCGAACGCAGAACAACGGTTACGATCAGCCCTCCTACAATCAAGCAAATCGCGATTGTCGCGTACGTAAAGGTAAAGATAGGCTGTACAGAGTTTTGTATCTCCGAACGATCCAGCTTTCCAGCGATTTTCCAGCCAGTCAACTCATTCGTCGTGTAGTGCACTTCTTGTTCGTTACCTTGCTCGTCGTAACGGAAGTCACCTGATGCACCTTCATACATTTTTTCAAAATAGCTCTCTTCAGCCACAGTACCAGACTCTTTTTCAGGATGAACAACGAACTTCTTGTTGCTGTCCAAAATCATGACGTACCCGTCACTTCCGATACTGACCATGTCCGCCAGACCTTTGATCTGCTCGACGCCCATCACAATGCCGACTACACCTGATCCATCATCCGTCGTTTTAGAAATGGTCACGATGACTTTGCCTGATGCTGCTGAAACATACGGCTCGGTAATGACAGCCTTCCCCTTATTTTCCATCGCTTTTTTGTACCATTCTCTCGTTCGCGGATCAAAGCCAGCCTTAACTGTTACCTTCGGGGATTGATAATACTGTCCGTCCACTGTGCCCAAACCTACGCCATTCGTGTCCGGAAGCATTCCACTGTAAATATCCAGATGCGGCATAACGAGCGCTGCACTGTCTTTGGTTGGATACATGCTTTTGTTAATGGTTTTTGCTAAAAACTCAATAGTATCCAGCTTGGGTTTAAACGTACTCGTCACAATCGAATTGACCAGCCCGACATTTTCTTTGGCGCTGTTCAAGATCTCCTTTTCCATCTCCTGCTTCGCCTGATTGGAAGCCAGTGTTCCAACGACAATAGTAGGAACAAGCAGAATTAACAGGAAGGATGCGATTAACCTCGTTTTAAAGCTTCTACTCCAATTTATTAAGCGAACTCTCACTCATTCTCAACTACTTTCTAGGTTGTATTGGGGAAATTTTTTCCATGATATAACCCCAATCTAATATCGGCTAGGAATGAATGAGTATGTAGTGAATTTTTTACGAATAAAGTATTTTTCTGTAAGTCACTTCAACCGCGCTTCATTTTCCCCAAGCGGATGAACTGTTCGTCACGTACACGAAGCTTTTGTGAGACAGACGTATCCATATATGAGTATATACCTGCTCCGGTCTTGGTACCGAGATTGCCTTCTGCTACTCTTTCTTCAATAATGGCGGGTGCTTTTGTCGAAGCATCCAGCTCTGGCGCTAGGTTATCCATCACACGCTTCCACGTATCGAGTCCACCAAAATCCGCCGTCTCAATAGGCCCGACAAAAGCCCAACGATAGCCAATTCCATCCTTCATCACCGTATCGATCTGGGCTGCATCTGCCACACCCTCTGCAAGCAAGTGAAAAGCTTCTCTCATCAAAGCTGTTTGCAGCCGATTGGCGATAAAGCCCGGTACATCCTTTTTCAGCAAAACTGGGGACTTCCCGATCTCTTCCATCAGCTGCATCGTCTTGTGAACCACTTCCTGCGCCGTGCTCTCGTGCCTGACTACCTCGACCAACGGAACCAATTGAGCTGGATTGAAAAAATGTGTAATGATAAAGCGTTGTGGCGTCGTTGCTTTTTCGATCAATCGTGCAATGGAAAACGTAGACGTATTGGAAGCAATAATCGCGTCTGGCCTCGCGTATTGCTCCAGCTTTTCAAACAGCTCCCACTTTAGCTCGATGACTTCTGGTACCGCTTCTGTGATGATTTCTGCATCAGATACTGCCGCTCGCAAATCCGTGGTCAGGACGATATGCTCGAGCGCCGTTACTCTAGACTGGTCTGCAATCACTCCCTCTGCAACCAGAAGAGAAAGGCTGTGCTCAATGCTAGATCTTGCTTTCATCAAAAACGCTTCCTGCAAATCGTAAAGAGAAACACGAAATCCAGCCAATGCGTATAGCTGCGCGATTCCATGTCCCATAACACCTGATCCGATAACAGCCGCATGCTTTTCCATAGAACGAGCCTCCCAGGGGTGAAATAGGTTTACTAACAAAGCTTTCCACGATCAAATACCTAGTTCCTGCTCAGCAAATTACTACTACTTTTACCGAAATTCATCCCTATGGCGCTTGCTGGGGAAGTCAAATTTCTGTACCATTAAACAACATATAAGCATCCAATTATTGGATGGATGTTTCGTATATGGAGGTACACATGAAACTACTGAATAAAATTGTGGTCATCACAGGAGCCAGTCGAGGATTGGGTCTTGAAATGGCAAATGTTCTGGCAAAAGAAGGAGCGATTGTTTGGGCAACCTCTCGATCCGCGCCTCATCCGAACGAGATCGCACACGCTGAACCTGGAAGTGTGACGAATATACAGCTGGACGTGACTGACGAGCAAAGTGTCCTTGCCCTATTTGCGCAAGTACAAAGGTTATACGGACGTCTAGATGTCCTCGTCAACAATGCAGGAGTCGGCGTGTTTAAGCCTGTTGAACAAACAAGCTTAGAAGAATGGGAGAATGTTTTCCGCACCAATGTAACCGGACTCTTTCTTTGCAGCCGTGAAGGATACAAGGTAATGAAAGCTCACGGAGGACGAATCATCAATATCGCGAGTGTCTCCGGATATATTCCCATTGCGGAAAACGGCGTTTATGGTGCTTCGAAATTTGCCGTCCAAGGCTTTTCTCAAATTTGCAATGAAGAATGGAAAAACGACAATGTGAGGGTCTCTACCATTTTTCCCGGCGCCGTTCATACAAACATGACGGAGGACCGGCATTTTTTTGATCCGAGTGCGATGCTCGTACCAAAAGATGTGGCAGATACCGTGTTAGATATCGCCTCCCGTCCCCTACACGTTCGAATCGATGAAGTCAAAATCCTTCCTCCTAAAGGCATTCTCTAGATGACAGATTAATAAGGAGAGTTTACAAATGCAACAAGTAGCAATAATCACAGGAGCAGGCAATGGGATTGGGGCCGCAGCAGCAAAGCTTTTGGCTCAGCATGGGGTCCATGTCGCTGTTCTTGATGTGCAAGAAGAAAAGGCACAGTTAGTCGCCGAAGAAATCAATCAGGCAGGCGGTCAAGCCTTGCCCATTCGCTGTGATGTCGGTCAACGAGCGCAGGTTGAAGAAGCCATCCAGCTTGTGGAATCGCATTTCGGAGATATCACCATCTTGGTCAACAATGCAGGAGTGGGCGGTCCATTCCACCGGGTGGACGAAGTCTCCGATGAAGAATGGGATTGGATCATGAATACCAACCTGAAGAGTGTATTCCTGTTTTGCAGAAACCTGTTGCCCAAGATGAAAGAAAGGAACTTCGGGCGGATCGTAAACATCGCTTCTATTCAGGGCTTGCTAGGCTCTGCACATTCATCCACCTACGTCGCTTCCAAACACGGCATGATCGGCTATACAAAAACAATTGCGGCGGAATGGGGAGAGCATGGGATTACTTGCAATGCCATCTGTCCGGGATATGTGGATACCGCGATGGGCGTACGTCCGGAGGATATTTCGGATTACATGAATCGAGTCATCGTCAAAAGCCCGGTGAAACGCGTAGCTCAGCCGTTGGAAATCGCCCAGATGATTTATCATCTCGTCGGACCGCATAGCGGGTACATCAACGGAGCGAGCATCACCATGGACGGCGGGATCAGCAGTCATATCGGAATTACGGATCAGTTGTCCTAGTTCGGACACGTAGAAAAAGCCGCACGCTCGGTCAGCTTCCACCGGGCATGCGGCCTTTTTTCCCCCTATAAAAAGCGACGGTGCACTTTCTTGCCGTCGTACGTAAACAACACTTGTCGATCCTCCACCATCGATTCCAGGTGGACGGATTTTCCCCACATGGTATAGATGTAAGGCAATGTTTTTTCTACGTATTTGACATCCAGCTCCAGCCCCTCGAAATGATGCTTCAAGTACAGCTCGCCGGAGCGTAAGTAATCCCCATCGTGCACGAGTACATAAGGGAATCCCCCATTAACCCGTGTGCCCGCAAGACCATCGCGTACCTGCTCCCACTGTTTTTCCGCGACAACCCAATCGTTGCCCTGCTTGCCGAACATATACAAATCCAGATCACTGACGAGGTCCTTGGTCAGGAAGTTGCGAATGAAGCTGATGTCGGACTCCAGCTCACGCACCTCGAAAATTTTCGCGCGTCCCTCTCCTGGCTTGCGTCCGAAGCGCTCCTGCTCTTCCTTCGTCGGATTATCCCAGCGTTTTTCAATGTCCTCCAAAATTTTCAGACCCAAATGATACGGATTAATACTCGTCGTCGAAGGCTGAATGACGGAGGAATGCAGCTTGGCAAACTCGATCGTCTCCGCTTCCGTCAGCTCCATTTCCCGCAGGATGCGCATATGCCAGTAGGTGGCCCAGCCTTCGTTCATGATCTTCGTTTCCATCTGCGGCCAGAAATACAGCATCTCATCTCGAATGATCGTAAGCACATCCCGTTGCCAATCGTCTAGGATATTGCTGTATTCCATAATGAATAGCAATAGGTCTTTTTCCGGTTCTGGCGGGAATTTGCGTGGTGCTTTTACTGGCTCGGCTTCCTCTTTTGCTTTGCGGTCCAATCCCCAGAGATCGTCATAAGGAGATTGCCGTTCGTTCCTCGTCTTTTTGTTCGACTCCTCTGGATCTCGTTTCCAACGCAGCTTCGGGCGCAGCAAGCTCGGATCGATATGCTCCTGAATCGCCAAGCTCGCATCGAGCAAATTCTCGACAGCATCCTTACCGTACTCGATCTCATACTGACGAATCCGCTCTCCACTGGCCGCCATGCTTTCGACCATATCCCGATTGGTATTGGAGAAGCGCACATTGTTTTTGAAAAAGTCGCAGTGAGCAAGCACGTGAGCCACAATGAGCTTGTTTTGGATCAAGGAATTGCCGTCCAAAAGAAACGCGTAACAAGGATTGGAGTTGATGACGAGCTCGTAGATTTTGCTCAGATTCAGGTCATATTGCAATTTCATCCGGTAGAAGGACTTTCCAAAACTCCAATGCGAAAATCGTGTCGGCATTCCATACGCGCCAAATGTATAGATGATGTCAGACGGGCATATCTCGTATCGCATCGGGTAAAAATCGAGATTGAACCCTTTGGCGATCTCGGTAATTTCGTCAATGGATCGCTCCAGTTCTTTTCGCTCGTCGTTGGTCAATCGTTTCGCCTCCCCCTTTTGCAGTCGGTCTACTTTATGTATATGGGGGAAACAGCTAAAAGAAACATCCTACTTATTAAAATCAATTACGTTCTGTACTAATTTTTACAATTGATTTCGTTTACCAAACTTACGATTTTTTCAATTTCATGTCTCTTCCGTTTAAACCAATCTTGTGACCAAATGCGGTGTATTTTCCATCCGAGCGACTCAAGAACTTGTTGTCTCAGCCTATCCCGATCTCGTGCCGTTTTGGAAGAATGATAAGTAGCTCCATCGCACTCAATACCGAGTAAATACCTCCCTGGATGATTAGGGTCTACAACCGCAAGATCAATTCGATATGAGGAACATCCCACCTGTTTGTGTAAGATGAGTCCTCGAGCCGTTAATGCATCATAAACATCTTCTTCTAATGGGGAATCAAACCCAACATCTGAATTGGTACTACTATTCGGATTAAATTTTCCTCTGGTGCTGGCATAATACAAATAACTTTTTAGAAGTTGAGGGCCTAGTTTGTTCAGCTTTTCATCATCTAAATCCGTATGGAGTATGCTAGAAACGATTTTGACTTCGTATTTTGCACGAGTAATAGCTACATTTAAACGACGTTCACCACCGGGTTTGTTAAGTGGCCCAAAGTTATAATGCAATTTCCCGTTCCCATCTTTTCCGTATCCTACGCTAAAAATAATCGTATCCCGTTCGTCTCCTTGTACATTCTCGAGATTTTTAATGAAAAATGGTTCAGCAGTATCCTCAGTAAAAAATTTCTCGAACTCTGGTCGTTTCTTTCGTATCTCATCTACATAATCACGTATCGCTTCTTGCTGTGCTTCACTGAATGCAATTACTCCCAAGCTTCGGCGTGAATTAAGGAAATGCTCAAAGATCAGCTTCGCTACTGCCATTGCTTCAATCCGGTTTTTCTTACTTCCTCCACGATCATAAACTCCCTCTGAAACGTAAACAAGTGACACCCCATCGTTATCGGCTGAACTTGAACTTGGGAACGTGTAAAGATCATTGTTATAGATTTCACGGTTCGAAAAAGCGATGAGTGACTCATGTTTACTCCTGTAGTGCCATTTTAGTGGTACGGTTGGCATAAATACAGCTGCTTCGTCAAGGACACTCTCATAAATTTCATTTGTTGAATCCTCTTCATCAATAAACTCCTCGTCTTCTTCCGCTGTAGTCCCAAAAAAGCGTGTTGGTGGTAACTGTTTATTGTCACCGGCAATAATGATTTGTTTGCCTCTCATGATAGAACCGATGGCATCCTCTGAACATATTTGGGATGCTTCATCAAAAATAACTACATCAAACTTGATGATATTCGGATCGATGAATTGGCTAACAGACATGGGACTCATCATCATACAAGGCTTTAATGCTGTAAGCAGATTAGGTATCTCAGAAAATAATCGACGAATAGCTTTATGTCGTTTTTGCTTTTGAACTTCTCTACTTAGAATAGAAGCTTCAGTATGTTGTATACCTGTAAATGAATTAAGAAACATTTCTTTATTATTCATCAAAATATGATGAAGCCGTGCTCCATTTTGCTTTATTTGAGCTTGATCCGTATTCTTAAATTCATCCAGAAGTCGTTGATGCTGATCAAAATAAAACAGGGATAGACTTGGGAGCAGAGAATACGCATAATCTAACCATAGTTTATAAAACCGTTTAAGGAATAAGTCACGGGTATTCCCTTGATGGTCATCTGGATTCATGATTTCATAAACAAATTCCGCAATTCCATATTCGGAAGATTCCTGCAATACATTTTGAAAAGCATTCCATTCTTCTAATTTGTAGGATTCCTCAACCCAAACATCCAGATGTTGAATGATGTTACGTAAATCCGCTTGCTGGAAAGTATTTTGTCCAAATAATTTGGCATCCCTTGGGAAAACCGTAAAAAAGAAGTCCCTCTCTCTTACCGTGTTATTCCAAGCTATCGCTATTTCTCTAACATGCTGCATGAATTGAGCATATTGGATGCGAGATTCATCAAAGATTAACTCAATCATTGATTCAGGAACCTTGCCATCCCAAATATCCAATAACTTTTGAGTCCATTGAATTGCCGAAAATACTTCATTCCAATCGGTTTCATATCTATGAAACAGTGGACCATAGAGATACTGATAATCATTCATCACATTTTCAATGTTTTGCTTCATTTCCATGTACTCTTTTATTTCATGGATATCTGCTATAAATTCTTTGCTGTTTTTCCACCTATTTTTATTTGAGAACTGGGTTAATTCGTTTACACCTGTCTGTAATTCTTCAGATATTTCATGGATTCTTTGCAAATTACCTTCAACAAATAAAAGATCTTCGTCTTTTTGTTCCAATACATTTGCGATGTGTACCTGGTCGAATAATATTCCCATCTGGTTATTAAACCGAGAGAGTGCCTCCGTTATTTCGTGGAACTTTGTTTTCACTCGTTCCAACTGATAACTATTCAAGTCAAGCATTAGTTTTTCAATACCTGATTTCGGAAGCTCGGCAGCTTCCAAGAAAGAACAAAGTTCATATACATTGATCATATTCTGACACAGTTGTTCCCAATCGGTTCGTTCACCTTGATAAGTCTTACCAAAACGCCTCTTCAATTCAGGATCCGCTTCAGTTATCCAGGCTTTCTTTTCCACCAATTTTACTGCCTGCCTGAGGTCCTTACTAAGCTCTTCGTATGATAGGTTTGTTTTCTCTTTCTGAAATAATTTCAGCTTTTTCTTGTCATCCCAAAATCTTCTCTTAAAGATACGAAAGAAACCCGCATATTCGTTCATAAATCTTTGAAAAACATCTTTCACATCTATCTCGTTCAGTAAATCAAGATCATACCTTTGTTCAAATGCCATACGCTCACTTGTGTACTCTTCAAACTTGCTTTTCGTCTCTCTGACTTCCTCAATTAGTTGCTGATGTTTAGCTCGTTCAAACCATACAGGGGTTGGGGTTGGATTTATTAAAATGTACTTCCCAATGGTCAAAAATGCTTGAATATTGTTTATAGATACATTCGGAAACTGTACTCCAAATATTTCATTTGAAAAAGCTTGCGTACTTAACAAAATCGCTAGTTCTTTCTCTGTCTTTTGGACGGCATTCAGAAGTTCTTGTTTACAAGCTACAATGTCATCAAGAAACGTATCTGGATTCTTTATTAGTCCATGCAATTCATGCTGGAACTTTCTTGATAATGTATACTCAATTTGATCAAGATCTAAGGAAATCACATTTTCGTTATAAAACTCGAACAACTGATTTTGTTTCCCTGCAAATCGTAGAAACGTTTCCTTCATTTGATCATAAACTTCTTTGCTAGTATCATACGATTTATCATCACTAAGCCAATACCTAGGAATTTTGGGAATTTGATTCAACGAGTTACTTAGATTTTGAATTCGCTCTACTGTTTCTGGAGTCGTGCCCCAATACGCCCAGATAAAAGAAGGCATGTTCCTAATTTTATCTTCCACGCTTTCGAGTCCATTAGCTAACTTACGAAAATTGGCGGAGATGTTGCCTTGCAATTCAAGCGAGAAACGTGTCGGTAAAGCCCCTCTCCATACATGTTGTTCATGGTTTTTTATCACATCAGAATAAGTCTCCATTTTTTGCAAGAGTTCATTAATATCCTCTAATCGTGAACGATTGACGGATTGTATGTCTTCAATGGTATAGGCTAATTCATCAACATCATGCATCTTCGCTAAAAGGCCATGGACATACTGTGGAGTTAATTGCAAGGGTTCAATTTTTGTGTGTAAAGCATCCACATACTCATTCAATCTTGCCTTCATTCGATCAAAAGAATCAAAATTTACTGGGGATCGATTCGGCGAATAAAGTAACCCAGAAGTTCGATTTAACTCCTCTAATACATACCTTTTGCTGACATTATTGCTATGTAACTCAAGACAAAAGTCACCGAGGAATTGATCATCCAAACGTTTTTTAACCACATTTAGGGCTGCCTTTTTCTCGCTGACGAATAGCACTTGTTTTCCTTTCGCAAGAGATTCAGCAATAATATTCGTGATAGTTTGACTCTTACCGGTTCCAGGTGGACCACTGATTATAAAACTTTTTCCTTTTTGAACTGCCAATATAGCTTCTTGCTGACTTGAATCTGCATCTAAAATTTGAAAGGATTCAGCTGACCGAGTTTTTCTGTCGTGTTCTCGAATATCTTCATAGGAATCCCTTTCAGAATAAGTCGTTTGATCAGAAACGCCTGCCAATTTTTGAACTAGCTCGTGTTTCTTTAACAAATCAGCATACTGCTCAAAATCTTTGAACATTACGAGTTTACTAAATGAGAACAATCCTAGATAAGAGTCCTTTACTACTTCCCAATCCTTTTGATTTCTGATTTGGGATTCAAATTGAGTAATGATATCCGCTAATGTGAGGTCGCCTTCTTCTTGGTTAAAGGAAAAATTTAATCCAAAATCAACTTTTAGTTTTTGAAGTAAGGTAGGATTAATTGTTACCTCATCAGAATATTTTTCGATACAATACGGTTCATTTACATTCTCTCTTTTTAAGATTACGGGGAGCAGTACAATTGGCGATTTAATATAAATATTGCTGTCATCTGATTCTTTCCACTTTAAAAAACCAAAGCCAATGAAAAGCGTGTTGATCCCTTTTTCATCACTGAAGGTTTTAGCTTTCAAACGAATACTATTGAGCTGTTTTTCTAATTTTCCATATGCATTTTCAATTTCATCTTCATCCTTATCTGCAATCTCTCCCCATAATTTAACTTGTTGGTCTGCTTCACTAACCGTAATGTCTTTACTACGTTTCTTCCGTCTTTTCTCTTTCAAAACATACGCTTGCATATCAACAATGCTGTTTACTTTATATTGGTAATCTTCAAGTAATCCACTGAACAAATCCTCCATTTCCATCTTAAAACGCAGGACTGAAGAACTGTTTTCAGCAAAGTTAAGTAAGCGATTTCGTTTGGAAAGATCAATAAGGTTTGATTTCCATTTATTCAATTTTGATTCAAGAATTTGTTCGTATTTGATCGCCAATTTTACCCAATCCCTTTCATGCATGATTTCCTGTATGTTTTTACTGCACCCTCGATATAAAATATGAGTAATTTATACTAATAATTCGATGGTAGTATTTTAGTGCAAAAAAGTAAATTGCCCGCAAAAAAATAAACTCCTTCATCAAGTGAAGGAGTAAAGCAGCTTAGTACTAATTTTCAACAGTTAACTGTCTAAGAAATGAATTATAATTAACCCACTAAATTTGTACAATTTCCTTTAATTCCATAATCAAACGATCAATCTCTTCCGGAAGCCTGTAATTAAGATTAACAGTCTTTACTGATATCTCAATTTTCCTGTCATGAAAAGTTTCGTTATAATATTTCGGTAGTTCCATAGGTAGTATTTGACTGTTTGGATATAGTAAAACAATCTTACTACACTCAAACTCTCTTGCATATGCATACATTTGATACATATCTTGCTGACTAACTCCAAAGTTCAATTTTCTATTGTCTAGGACTTTCCATTTAGTATCAATTATTTTTACTATTTTTCCTTCATCTTGGTTATAAATACAATTATCTGGCATTAACCTAAATGCCCCGCGATTTTGTAGATTTTTAAGCAAAAACCTTGATGTCCCATCACGTTTTGTCAAAACATTGCTTTTTTCGTCCATTACTTTGTCTTTATACTGCACTAAAAGGTTTTGGATAAATTTCTCATAGATAACATTCATATCAAAAAGCAGGCTAAAACTTTGTGAAGAACCACTACTTAAATTTGGTGATTCATCTTCCCAAAATACCTTACACATTCCAAATATTTCCTTATAAGACTGATGTACGGTCCTTGGCAAGCTTAACAAATTGAAATCACTAATGCTAAACTCCCTTTCATCTACCTCCGAGAATAAGGCATTGAGTAACTGAAGTTCTTTCTTATTAGTTGAAAGTTTCGAAATGTTGGTGAGCTTACCTATAGTTGCTTTCAATATCCTATTTGGTATATTCTGTATGGAATATTCGTCATAGCCAACATAAAACTTACTTCGGTTATAAAAATTCTTTCGTAAATGCTCGGGCACTATTAGTTTCCCCTTGAGAAAGGGAACATTTTCTTCGACCCGGTTGTATTGATGGATCACACCAGCTTTAATGGCAAAGGTCAATTTGTCTATAAAAACTTTAATAAAGCATTCCAAAAACGTGTGTTTTTGAGTATCATATCTTCCAAGGTCTTGAACCCTAAAAGGAACTTCTCTTGCGACTGTCAACATGTAAAGGAGATTTCTTCTGATATTTTGAAAATCATCCACGGACAACTTCGGTAAAATTTCCACTTGTAGATTTGCGACACTTGCTACTCCTATCCATTGTTGGGGGATGATCTGATTATTACCCCATTTAAAAATGGACTTGCCCTGTTCTCGTTCCAATTTCTCTAGCAAAGAGGCTTGTGACCTAGTTATCATCTTTTTTTCAAGCGAGAACCGATTACCTATTAGTATCGCTTCATATTCCTTTACACTAATGACTGGTATCATGGAACCATCCCACTATTCGTAAATACTCTTGATTATTTTAATATCGTGTTTTTCATCTGTACCAAATTTAGGGTTTACTGTATAAATCGGATCATACTGATCCATGTAATGTGATTTTCCCAATAGTTTTTCTGTGTCATACTCTTTATCTTCCACTATCAACTTAAGATCCTTGTCTTCTTTCAAGTTATCACCCAAAACAACACCAATTTTATCCCACTGACCATAAAAATATTCCTGTAACAATGGCAACAATTTGTATTTCATAACCGATATTAACCCCTCTAAACTAGATACCCGCATAAAAATGGCTTGCCCCAATGTATGATTTCTATCGAGCAAAATAGTTATTCTTTTGTTTATTGTTTCTACTAGTTGCGACAGGTTGATTTCCTCATCGTCTACCTTTATTACTCCAAGTAAATCAGTCTGTGGCATGATTTCCTCAAACTCAAACCTTCTTCTTAGTGCCACGTCCATAAGTGCGATTGAGCGATCAACTGTATTCATCGTTCCAATTATGTATAAATTGCTGGGAACAGAAAATAGTTGTTGAGAATAAGGTAAGCGAACTCTGATCTCATTTAACTCGCCCGCCCTTTTATCTTCCTCGATTAGCGTAATCAACTCACCAAATACTTTTGAGATATTAGCCCTGTTAATTTCATCAATAATTAGGATATGATTCTTTCCTGACTGTTCAGCCCTACTACAAATCTCTTTAAATATGCCGTCTTTGATTATGTAATGTACAGCTCCATCTTCAACTTTGGCATTAATGCCCTCAACAAACTCCTCATAAGCGATTGATTGATGGAAGGTAACAAATTCGATCATCCCTAAGTCTTGAAGCTGCTTAAAGGTTTGCATGACCTCGGATCTTTTTTCAGCTGAGCCAAATTCCGCTAACCAATTCCCACACATCCGCAGTGCTAACTCTGCAGTACGAAATGTCTTTCCTGTTCCAGGAGGTCCAAATAAAATTAAGTTTTTAGGTAAACTGTTATCTATTTCTCCCTCCTGAAGATTACCTGTAACCATTTCAGGCTCCTCACTCTCTGCTGCAATGTCTTCAAGTTCTTCTATTGAAATGGGTATTTCTGAAAAAAAGCTTCCAGTATCCCAATTATCAGGTATCCTTGCGTGGGTCACCAGATAGTCACTTAATTCACTCGTAAACTTGAGTTGTAAAGCATCGATTAAAGCCTTGGAAGGATCAGGAATAGAACCAAAAGAATGATCCCGTAAAAGATACACAATTAACGGAAAAGTATCTTGGCCGCATAATCTATCGTTGAAAAAAGTCATAAAAGTCTCTGTCCAATTGTCTAACTTCTTCACACCCCACTTATTACCTGATACAAGTTCAAGTCCCAATGTAAGCAAAGGTGCCGGTCGACTCGGGTAATTCCTTGTTCCAACAGTTTCGGATGCTCTTTTTACTGGTGTAGTTAAAACGTTCGAGCTAAACTTTTTATCCAGTTTCCTCTGTTCAAATTCGATCATCCCCAAATTGTTTACTTGGAGTTCAATCCCATCTCTTCTACCTACACAAAGGACGTTTACAAAATTGCTTGTCACCCGTTCACGATGCTGTCTGTTTTCTGGGTGTAAATTTAAAATTTCTTGTCCAGTTTCTTTCTGTGCCATATCTACAGCTAAAAAGGTGGCTAAGCCTGTAGTTTGCTCTATCCCTTTCTTCCCATCGTTAACAGTTAATCTCAATCTTTCGAAATTATCTATAAACACACTTGACGAAAAGTACATTTTCTCAACTCCAAAAGTATTTATCAGCATTCGTTTCAAAGTCTGGACAGTAGATCATAAAACAAGAGGGGATCTTATAAAGACCCCCACTTAATAATTATTGTCCGAGTGCTTTAATAAAACTCAACTGTTCTTGAATAGGTTCATAGTAATCATAAATAACTTCAGGATCGTTAACACGAATTGGAACTGACCCGAAGCCTATCTGAGAAAACAGTCTGACTTCCCCTCTTTTTGGGATGTCTTCACCAACTAAAACTTTTCTAAGTTCTCTAGCAAAAGCATAGGAAAGTTTCGGTGGCACTGCATTCCCGATCATTTCATAATTTGCTTTAATGGTGCGTCCTTTAAATTCAAAGTCATCGGGAAAAGACTGTATTCTGGCAATTTCTCTTGTTGTAAACACTCTTTTTTCAACAGGGTGCCATACACCAGCATTTTCGGGCTTAAATGCAGCTGTAATCGTTCCAGCAATCTCATCTCTGTGGAATCTTCGATAGAAGTTGGGCCATCTGTACTTTTCCATATTATCTCTAATTTTCTTCAATCGATCAGGTAGCACTTCTGTCGGGATATCCTTCCATGAACCTCCCTCTGGAACAAAGTCCCCTAAATATAGTGCTTGGGGATTTAATTTCAGCATTTCATCTTGATTTGGTGTATCTGCCGGGATATCAAAGATGGTATTTTGAATAGACAAGTCTAGTCCAGTAATAGGTTCTGGAAAATAAAACTTACCTAATGCCGCGTCTTTTTTTAACGCAACAATAATTACCCTTAATCTATTTTGTGGTACCCCAAAATGAGCAGCATTTACCAGTTTGAAATGCACCTCATAGTTCATTTTGGTTAGGCTTTGGAAGATCTCTGGAAGTAAATATCCAGTTTCCGTTTTCGTGGATAGTAAACCTCGCACATTTTCCATCATTACTACTTTTGGACGAAGGACTTCGATGTATTTCAAAGTAAACTTATATAAGTTTCCCCTTTTTTCGTAGATTCCTTTACGATTACCAGCATTTGAAAATGATTGGCAAGGGAAACCCGATAAAAGAATGTCCAGATCCTTTATAACAGGGATCTCTAAGTCTTCAATATTTCCTCTAACAACTTGTCCAAGATTGTGTTCATACGTAAGACAAGCATCTTCATTAATATCGTTTGCCCACACTACGTCATACCCACTCTCGTGGAATCCCAAGTCTAGTCCTCCACAGCCACAAAACATACTTAATACTGTGGGTTTTTTATCAAAAGGTTCCAAACTACTTAACCTCCTATTTCGATGAAGCCTTCAAGTGTCATACCACTTATTATAACTTCTAAAGCGACATTTTTATAGCGAACAGAGCGTGTCATCCACAATTTACACAATACACATCTTTAAAAAACGTTCTCTTGAGCGAAATATGGCTCTCTTTTTTCAATAACGCCTAACTTTGCTCTTTCCACTAAATCAAACTATTCATAGAAAAACCCAAGCACACGAAAAGAATTTCTTGTGTGCCTGGGGTTTATTAATTTGCAGCTTTCTTTCTTATAGGTTTACTTCTTGCCTTCGTACTGGCTGTTTTATTGCCCTTTGCTTTCCCAGTTCCCTTACCCGTAGTTCTTTTATGGGTATCTGATACGATAGCTTTCTTTACATCAACAGGATTCAATCCTAGTTTTTCTAGAGCAAAATCCACAGCAAGAACTAGCTCATCAAAGCACCACATCATCACTTTCTTGTTGTGTTTTTCTGCTAGGTGTCTGCACATAGCAATCAATCCTTGATCAACATCCGCAGCGATAATAAGCCCCAAAACATGAACCCGATCATCAATGCATTTCGCGATAAATTGTTGAATCATTTCTCTTCCCAAACGATGACTTTGGGTTATCGTCCCTTCTTCGTAGCTCTTTGCCATTCCCACAAAAACCGCATCGGAAATTCCCAAATTCTCGAGTTCCATCGTAAAACTAACGTCACCGAATTCTTGTCCATGATGAGGATGAAGCTTATGGTCCGTAAACGTCGCAAACGGCTTCATGATGCAAAGTAAGCTCTTTTCGCTTTGGCATTTGCGACAGCCTTCCACACTGTGGTTGCTACATTTCTCTTTCAAAAGTTGCAGGATTTCTGTCACTTCTGCTTTCTTCTCATCAGTCAGTGTTCGATCCCACACAGGCTTGAGACTCCGAATATCGGAAATATGGTACATTACTTTGCTCGAAGTAGTTGTTTTAGTAACATACACCGTGTTGCCAATCAGATAGAAGTTAGTTTTTTCTCCTAGTTGGAGACGTATCCTAAAATACTTTTCTGCTAATTGGTTCAACAATTCATTTAGGTTCATCTGCGGAATCATCTGCATTCCATCGTAATAGGAAGTTACTTTCACTCTGTGACCTTCCGTACAAGTCAAAAGGGAGAGAGCAACAGATTCATGGCAGTATCCGCAACTTCCCTCTAATTCGCCCTTTTTTTGAATGGTAACCACTTCCGCTTTCCCACAGGATGGACATACGATTTCATTATAATGCTGGCATTCTCCACAAAATGGTTTAAATATGGCAGTGGTATGTTTTCGTAAGACTTTATACAGGTTCTCCACGTTATACTCAATCACTGACATGCTTCGTTCCTCATTTTGCTTACATCTCATGATTGTTTTTAATATGGACAGAATGACAGCTCTCTCTTCATTTGTATGAGTAAAATCTTTTAACGTTTCGTCGTCGTTCAATCCAAGGACTTCAAATTGCTCATCTAACGTTCCCTTTTCATAGATACCCTTCATATAACCCGTCAACTGTTTAATCCGTTGAAGTCCCCAGCGACGAAGAGTCGAAGCTTTTAGTTGTCGAGTCAGATAAATTTTCCCTTTATTTAAGTTGATTCCAAGCGAAGAAAACGTATCTTCCTCGACTTCTTCCTGATAGGTGGAACGTGCAGAGCCGTATTCCTCGTATCCCTTCATTTTCTCCATTATCGAACCCATATGCGGATCTGCCACGGTAAAGCGTTGTGGCATACCTTCGGGTGGTTTGGGATGATAAAGCGATGAGCTTTTCAAATCATCAACCTTAAACATACGTTTCATGACGTTATCTGAAATATTGACCGATGTTGTATAAATTTTAAATACCTGTTGGATGGCAAGTGCTAACACTGTGGAGATACTATCAGTTGGCACACTAATGCTCACAAACCGCTCATCAATGTTCATCCAAAAGAACCCGTACTTCAACTCATAAACATGTTTACTATCTTCCGTTTCAGGCTCGATGTACTCATATCGTTCATGATATGAAAACGAAAATTCAAGGGTAGAAGGATCAACTTCGCTTTGGTCTATAATCTCGATGTTCTTCCATTTTCCCTTCGAATGAACTTCATCAATAAGTATTTGATTTAACGCGGCCAGGCCTTTGTTCTTTCCCCAATTTTTCATAAAATCCTTATGCATAAGCTTCGGATCGATTGGGATTAACATGTATAGCTGAAAACTAGGACGAGCACTATAGCGGTTGTCTTCAAAACAATCCTCGATAGCTTTCTGATCGATTTCGGGACAAGCGTTTACGATTTTGATTAGCGTTTCTTTAGTGGATCTCATCAGAGCGTCCCCTATGCTCTTTACAGCGGTTCCTTTCGTCACCTGAAGATAACGTCTTACTAATGCTGTACTCTCCACTTTTGAAAACAACAACGATCGAATCGCTTTATTAGGTACATGTAACAATTTTCCCGTTTGTTTAATTCTCCTCGCCATGTATTCCCTCCGTCCGGGTAATAATATAATGAAAGGGCATCTCGGATTTCTTATTCCTAGATGCCCTTTCACTTCTCATGAAGTAAGTTATTTTCAACAAGCCTATTGTTCATCATCATTGTCGCTGTACTCTTTTATGATTTGTGTGAGGGATTTTCCTCCCTCTCGTTTGCGGAGGGTCTCAAGATGCATGTCTCTTCGTACACCAAAATCCAAACCATATTTTTCTTCAATGGTACCGACATGAGTATCTCCTCTTTTTTGCCTGTACCTTCCGTCTATATTACGATCTCTCATTTGATGATCCCTCCTAATATGAAACTCACAATATAATTTTACCCTTTCACAAAAAATTAGACAATGCGTGCTTTTTCGACAAATCAGAGCTCAGTTTATTGTACATTAACTTGGTAATAATGGTGCCATGAGTACATCAGCTTGTGAAACTGTAAGGGAGGTACTAATCATGAGTAAAAGCAAGGAAACGTATGCAAAACTAGCTGAAAGGTTTGAAAAAAGGGGACAGACATTGGTCACAAGCGAAGTCTGGAGATGGTCATTACCATTACTGTCTTGCCAAAAAGTCATATGATACTGCAGCTAGGGCACGAGAAAAGTCTTTATAATCTCCACGAAAAAAGGGCTTTCCTCAGCCGTTTTCACGGCTTTTGGGACAGCCCCATTATGTTTAGATGATGTCAGACGGGCATATCTCGTATCGCATCGGGTAAAAATCGAGATTGAACCCTTTGGCGATCTCGGTAATTTCGTCAATGGATCGCTCCAGTTCTTTTCGCTTGTCGTTGGTCAAATTGTTTCGCCTCCCCCTTTTGCGGTCGGTCTACTTTATGCATATGGGCACCGGGTTAAAAGACGCCAACATTTAGAATAGATATTGCTTTTAATTCAAACAAAATAATCAACTATCCCCCTATCATTGCCAAAAATATTTTCAGAGACCTCTTTCATTTACTAATTTTTCCATATATAATCAAAATTGTAAACACATTATGAGTGGAGGTCCTATAATGAAACGGTTGTATACTCTATTTCTTGCCATTTGTTTAATGGTAGTTTTCAGTGTTCCTCTTGCTTCTGCGGCAGAAGTCAATGAAAAAGTATCACCTATAGCCAATGAAAGAGTTATCAGTATCTTACAGAAAAACAATATTGACTTTAAAATTGTAGATGGTAATTTAAAGTTAGTCGAAACATCACCTGAATCCATATCTAAAGTCAATAATTTGCTTGTCTCAGAGTTTAAAACCAGTCTTAAAGCTGCTGCTTCTTATCCAACTCCCTACGTACACATGAAAACGCATGACATTAACACTTCCAAGAAATTCAAAGCAGCAGTAAAAACAGCGTTGGGAGCAGCCGTGGTCGAGTGGGCAAAAGCTGGTGGATTACCAGATCCTCGTAGAGTTGGTGTAGCTGCTGTTGGTGGATTCGGTGTCTATTATTTCGTTAGTAGTGACACAGAAAACTTATATTTTGCTATTAAATACTTCTACAGAGAATTATCGGCTGGTAAATTTGATATGAACGGAAACTTCATTGGAGACTATGAAATCAAAAAAGAAATAAGAGTTACCAAAAATTCAAATTATACTGGTGGTAATCTTGAAGTAGATGTAAGAGAATCTACTATAATAGACCCTTGGTTCTGAGATGAGGTGAGATAATTAAAACTTTTGGGTACTTAATTACTTTCATACTCAACTTAATAGTAGCTTACTTTATTTACGATCAATCCAGCTATGTAAAACCTCTATTGCAGTCTATTTTTATAGTGGCCTTGATCGTTATAATGGATTTAATCTCGAATAAAAAGAGTAATCAAGTAAAGCACAAATAAGATGCATCTAAACAGCCTTAGTCCGGTAGTAGTTCGGACTAAGGCTATTTCTGTAAATTTGCTCTGTTATTCATCCAGAAAAAAAGGCATCCCCGATTGGAGACACCCTTGATTTGTTTTCTATCTTACTTCTTAACCCTTGAACCAGTCGCGTACACCAGAATAAATAAGAGCTCCTGCGAATACGACCACAGCGGTGAGACCAACTCCATCTATTAGCGGGTCCAATCCATTAAGGAAGGAACCAGCTACCGGTGCTTTCAGCAATGCGTAGCCACCGAGGAGACCACCTACGTTGGAAATCCATTTGTTCATATTACGTCACCTCCCGTCGCAGCAGCCTGTAAGCGTTGCCACTGCGATACTTTACTTTATGTTAGAGGTTGACAAGCGGTCTGTACGGTAGTCCAAGGCATGTTCACCAAATTACAATTGGGCTTTAGCGGTTGTTCAAAAAATCAACTTTTGATCACGAAGTAATTCTGCATGCTTATTCGACATCGAAAGTGACGTTCACCTTCAAAGTCCGGTACTCATGTAGGATGCCTACACTCCGCTCCTTCTTCTTCAGGTTCTCGCCACTTTCTCGGTGCTGAAAAGTCGACTTTTTGAACTTGGATTTTTAAGTTAAAATAGAGAACAGACAAGTGTACAGGTTATGCGAAAAAAGGAGTGACGCACTCATGAAGCTGTTTTTGATGCTTGGCAGTATCAGTGGATTTCTTTCGGTTGCGTTAGGAGCATTCGGAGCACATGCACTGAAGGAAAAACTGGACGAGTATTCGCTGGGCATTTTCCATACGGGCGTGACCTATCAGACGACACATGCACTGGCTCTGGTGCTGGTTGCCCTGTTGCTCAAGTGGTACCCGGATTCTTCTGGCCTCGTTTGGGCGGGCTGGTGCTTTACAGCTGGTACGTTGATCTTCTCCGGCAGTCTCTACACGCTGGCGATGACCGGAATTAAGGTTCTCGGTGCGATTACGCCGATTGGCGGAGTTTTGTTCCTCGCTGGATGGGCGCTGCTTGCCATTCATGCTTGGAAAACCGTATCGTAGACAAAAATCTTGCAAAAGGTTGGGATTTTCATTCCCAGCCTTTTTTCTATCCGCCATGACTTCAGCGGAACTTTGCCTGCCAATAACGCCAGCTCCTGACACCCTCCATGGACGATTGCCATATGCTGTAGGGTTAGCAGTTACCCCACTCACAAGGAGAGGAAATCATGACGAAGCCCTCCTATACCCGCCCCTCGTACTTTTATGGTGGAATACCAGATGTCTACATGCAGATGGGGTATTATCCGTTTCCCACTCCTTCTGCTACGGAACAGCTGAGTCGGAGTGTTCACATTCCGTATGCGATGTCGATGGCGGATCAATGCAAATACTTCATGGGGCAATCGGAAAAAATGATCGTGAGCGATGGGGCTATCGGGATCGCTGCCTTGTCGAATCCCTTACGCTCCGGTGTTCATTTGTTTGTCCATCACTGGATGGTCACCAATCCATCCCCGCACCCGATAGAAGCACATTTTTTGTTTGGCAAAGGCTCCTCCCTCACTGGTGCAACTCACTCACGTCAAGTGACTTCTGGTTATATTCAACTCCCCGCTTGTCCCGCCGCTCAAGGGCAAGTTTTGCATGGCGCCGGTATGACGGATACCTTTTCTGATCACATTCAGACCGCCACGCGAATCATTCCGGCGTCCTCCACCGTTGAGGCGACCCCTGGCGGACAGTGGATTCTCGGACCAGGAATGGCGCTCATCGTTCGCGTTCCAAACACTGGTGAGAAGACAGCCTTTTACCTTTCCATAGACTGGTGGGAACAACCCGTATATGGGTAGCTCTCACTGGAACGCTTGACGGACAAGTCTAGCCACAACAAAAAAGGGAACCCCCAAAGGAGTTCCCTGTCATTTCAATTCGTATTTTTCCTACACCATGTTGAAAAGCCAATTTTCACGTGATACAATGAGAATTGGTCTGTTGGTCAATTGTTAATATGCATCTATTTTATCTCCAATATAATAGTACCACATTCACTTTCGATTGTCAAACCATCAGATCAAAAATGGGGAACGAAAAAGGAGCGGTACCATGAGCGTGACTGATCAAGATCGGCAAAACGAACAACAACGTGTTGAACGAGTCATCTCAGAGATAAAGAACCGAATAGATGACCTCAAAGAGCATGTGAATGTCGTGAGCGAGGATATCATCGGAATTCGCAAGCATTTTTGGGACGATGTGACAGTCAACTTCGAAGATGCCATCGAAGCTGTCGAGACTTACGCCAGTATCAAGCAGCAAGCGGAAGTCCTGTCCGAACGTGAACGCATCCATCGCCATGCCCAAAATCAGTTGCGTACGCTACAGCGATTGTTGCACTCTCCCTATTTTGGCAGGATTGATTTTCAAGAAGAGCTAGAATCGAAGCCAGAAGCCATCTATCTCGGCATTGCTTCCTTGCTGGATAAAAACGACGAGGAGTTTCTCGTCTACGACTGGCGCGCACCTATCTCCAGTCTGTATTACGACTATTCGCCGGGGCCAGCAGAGTACAATACCCCAAGTGGAATCGTAAATGGAGAGATTGCGTGTAAAAGACAATACATCATTCGCGACGGCAAATTGTTGCACCTGTTCGATACGGGCGTGACGATTGGCGACGAGCTGCTTCAGGAGGTACTCGGCAAACAGGCTGACTCGCAGATGAAAAGCATCGTGGCCACGATCCAACGGGATCAAAACCGCATCATCCGCAACGAACGCAGCCGACTCGTCATCGTCTCCGGAGCTGCCGGTAGCGGAAAAACGTCTGCGGCTTTGCAACGAATCGCTTATTTGTTATACCGTTATCGCAAGACATTGACCGCGGAGCAAATCGTTTTGTTTTCGCCCAACTCCTTGTTTAATAGCTACGTCTCGACCGTTCTTCCTGAGCTCGGCGAGGAAAATATGCAGCAAACGACTTTTCAGGAATATGCGGAGCATCGTCTCGGTGACAACTTACGCCTGGAAAACCCGCTTGAACAGATGGAGTATGTACTGACAGCAAGTGATCAGTCTGGATACGAGGCGCGTCTGGAAGGAATCCGTTTCAAATCAAGCGCCTTGTTTTTGCAAGCCATGGACGAATACGCGAATAACCTGAAGGAATCTGGTATCATGTTTCGCCCCGTTACATTTAGAAACCAGACACTAATCAGTGCTGCCCACATCCATGAGCTGTTTTATTCTCTCAGTACAAGTCTGCCGATCCCCAATCGGATGGTACTCGTTGCGAAATCACTGCTGACAGAGCTGAAAAAACTGGAACAGCGAGAACGATCAAAACCATGGGTCGAAGAGGAAATGGAGCTACTTGACCGAGACGCTTACGTAGCTGCCTATCAATCGCTGCGCCGCAAAAAGCAGTTTCGGGAGGATACGTTCGATGACTTCGAACGCGAGCAGGAGCTCTTAGCCAACTGGATCGTCAAAAAGCAGTTTCAGCCTCTGCGCGATTTTATCCGGGAACTTCAATTTATTGATACGCGCGCTATTTACCGTCAGCTGTTCTTGTCACCTGACTTGCTCGGGACGCTTGCGCCAAATACTCTCCACCACGATGTATTGAACAATTGGCCCGCCGTGTGCGAACAGACAGCAGAGCGTTTAGAGCAACAGTATTTGGCATGTGAAGACATCCCTCCTTATTTGTATTTGCAGGAACGATTGGAGGGCAAGCAGACGAACAATCTCGTCCGTCATGTATTTCTCGATGAAGCCCAGGACTACTCCGCCTTTCAGTTCGCTCTCATCAAGAGCTTGTTTCCCCGTGCCAAAATGACCGTGCTGGGAGACTGGAATCAGGCGATTTACGCTCATGCGTATCACCAGAATAGCTTTGAGGCTGTCACATCCCTGTTTGAGCCTGAAGAGACGGAGACCTTTGTCCTGACCAAAAGTTACCGCTCCACCTATCCCATCGTCTTGTTTACACGACAACTTTTGCGAAACGGAGATATGATTGAGCCTTTTATGCGCGACGGTCGCTTGCCAACTCTAACCAAAGTGACATCACCTGAAGCTCATACCGATCAAATCGAAACGCGCATACGTGAGCTCGCCGATCATGGTCATCAGACGATCGCTGTTATCACAAAAACGCTAGAGGAAGCCCAAGGCGTTCATGACGCTTTACAAGAAAGATTGCCGATTCGCTTGATCAAGCCCGCCACCCTTTCCTTCGAAAAAGGAATCTTGATTATTCCCGCTTACTTGGCAAAAGGGGTCGAGTTCGATGCGGTCATCCTTTATGATGCTTCCGCCGCATGCTATGGCGAAGAAAGCGAACGCAAGCTTTTTTACACGGCATGCACACGAGCCATGCACGAGCTGCATCTTTACTATTCGGGTGAAAAAAGTCCATTTTTAGAGAACGTTTCTCTTGAGCTTTACGAGCTGTTTGTTTAAAAAAGAGATCCAGCTGACCGCTTACTGGTTCAGCCGGATCTCTTTTTCACCTTTTTAGACCCACACAAATCGTGACAAGCAACAGGATCAAGTTGAGCTCATAACCGCCCACAAAGCCTTTCGCCCATTTCACCGTCACAATCGCCCCTGCCATGATCGCAGCTAATCCCCAGGCAGCATATCTCGCCCCGATTCCGATGATCAGCGCGAGACCGCCGATCAGTTCTACGATCATAACCAGATACGCCAGCCACCCCGGCAAGCCGAGATCACCAAACGTCGTCACAACAACAGCCATCCCTTTTTGCAGCTTGGCTATGCCATGAATGAAAAACAAGATTCCCGTCCCGATCCGTAATAAAACAAACGCTTTTTCGTAAGCCATCTTCTCTTATTCTCCCTCCCCTCCACCACTACCATATGCCCACTTGCGTACAATCAGTCTTGTGCTCTCCGGCGGGACAACAGCTCAAAGCTCTGATGCTTGCAACGAGGGCAGCCGCGTTTTTTCAATTGTTCAATCGTCACTATTTTTGCCTGTGCCCCTACCTGGATCGACCTTTTGCAACGCTTGCATTGATACTCACGTTTGGAAGGAGTCTCTTCGCCTGTGTATAGCGACTCCAGAAACGAATGCTTGATCGTCGGAGCCGTCTGCTCTGTAGTGGTGAGCACGATCATCTGCCCCTTATTGCCAATCATTTGCGCCGCTTCGTATTCATTGAAATGACTGAGCACCTCTCGTACGGTCAAGCCTGCCAGCACGAACTCCCGTTGCATATTCAGCGTGAAATCAGGCGATTTATGCGCAAAGGACAGGAAGATGGACAGTCCTTTTTGCTTTTGCAGCCCACTGATTCCGCGAGATAAAAACAAAGCCATTCCTTGCAGCGTGTAAGGTGGATCAGTAAAAAAGCAATCGTACCCACCCTGTAGCTTCTTCGGCAGCGGCTGCCGCAAATCAGCCTGATGGCAGGCTACGGTCAATGCTTTTTGCTTGGACACATCCGTAATGTACTGGAGAAAGCGTTCATCGATATCGACTACATCAATTTGCTCTGGTCGTTGTTGATTCCCTGGAAACAAACGCTTGAGCAAAAGCCCCAGCGAGATGCTGACTAAATCATCATCCCCTACGCATAATATTTTTTTGCCCACCAAGCTCTGATGCCGCAAGCATAAGATTGCCCTGCGCAAGCTCGTCTCGACTGTGCATTTGGACTGATCAATCTGTACATCGACTTGCGGACGCCCAGCAAAAATCGTCTCCATCTCCGTTTGCAAGTCAACCAGCTCGTTTTTCCAAGCTTCGTCGTCTTTCATCAGCTTCTCGTACAACTCTCGATCCAACCCACCATACCCTAGCTTTTGCTCAATGAACGCTTCCCCTTCTGCGGTGCATCTTACCCCGCTCCCCTGCTGTATGGCACCTGCCTTGATCAGCTCTTTTTTAATGGCAGTCGCCACAGGTACAGGCAAGAGTAGCTTTCTTGCCAGCTCTTTCGTAGGCAAACCCGGATGAAAATAACACGCAAGCAGAAACTGTTCGATCACTCGTTGACCTTCTTGTAAACGCACTTGTTTATAGGTGTCTTCGATATAATTTTTCATGTAGAGAACCTCTTTTCAAAAGGGATGGACCCATCGATGCATGCAAAAAGGCAGAGCATGAACATTCGTTCATCTCCGCCTTGAGGGCATACGTTCGCTACGTGCGCGTGGATAGTCACGCAAAAAAACCGTGCGTAAGAGCACGGTTCCCGTAGTCGAGCAAATGGGTAGATGGATGACCGTAAGTTCTTAACCAATCAAGGCCTCCTCTATTCCATAGCAAATAAGCTCACATAAAATGAGGTTTTTGCCAAAAAGAATGGGAGTACCCTATCCAATTGCTTAGTTAAGAACACACACCGACATCAAAACGACCCCTTTTGAAAAGATACTTTCCATTATACGGCACTCGCAATCAATCGGCAAGAAGCTACATGGCAGTCTCTACGATCGCATTTCTAGGCTGCTTCCGCTTTTCATGCAGCCTGCGTCCCAACCAATAAAAGATCAAGCTAACCAGCGCCAATACTGCCATGACCAAAAACATCACGGGGCCACCATATGCAGTGAGCACCATACCTCCTGCCCATGGTCCGAGGAAGCTACCCAGCATCGTTGCGCTTTGCGCCCCATAGTAAGTCCCTCTCATATTCGCGGGACTGATCTCGTCGATTTGCGCATACTCCGCAGGTACAATCAGGATTTCCCCTAATGTAAATATGATCATCGCCGTAATAAACCAAGCCCAGTCTGGCGAAAAAGCAAAGCCGATTTCTCCTATGGCCATCAGCACAGCGCCACCTGCTATCCGCGCAAACAAGGAATAACGCTCAACCAGCCTCGTCACTGGAATTTGTAAAAGCAAGACGGTAAATCCGTTAACGCTCATCAATGTTCCAAACAAGGCGACTCCCTCTGAAAAGTTTTCCCGCAAGTATTGGGAGAGCGTAACAGACATCTGACCGTACACCGTCACTAACAGGACTCCACCTGTGACAAAGGTAAGAAGAACGACATCCCTTCTGAGCACTTGCCAGATCTCAGCCAAACTAGCTCTCTCTACCTCTCCGTTCCCCCCGTCATCATCGGTGACCCCACATTTCCGACATGCCACTACTAAAATGATGGCAAAGCTCACCAAGGATACCGCAGTCAGAAAAAACGCCAAGTTGCTGCCGGAAATCCCCAGAAAAGCACCGAGCATAGGACCAATCGCAAAGCCAAGATTGTTCGCAAGATAACGATTCGAGAACACACGAAAACGCTTATGCTCGGGAGTCAAGTCTCCCATCAATGCTTTTGAAACCGTCGCAAATATCGAGGCCGACAATCCCATTATCATACTGATCAAAAGCAAACCGATCGGATACGCTACTGTAATGAATCCGATAATCGAGCACGCCATAGCCAGCAAGGAAAAAAACATCAACTTTTGTCTGCCAAATAAATCCGAGAGAATCCCGCCAGCAAATCCCCCGACTGTTCCAGCCAAGGGACCTGCACCGATAATAAGTCCAATATAGGCATGAGAGAGCTTCGTCGTTTCACCGAGATAGATGGCCAAAAACGGAATGCTCATGGATTGCGTGAGCTGAACGAAAACCGTCCCTGCCATCAATAAATGAACAATCGGGTGATACGCCTCCCACACTTGCCTCATTTTGCTCATACTGATTCAACCTACCCTCTCAACAGAATCATGCCATTTCCGTAAGCAAATTTACTCTGGTGTATGAAAAAAGGAACGAAGCAAGACGGGAAGACGCTCGACGAACGATTCGCGCAGACTGTAGTAGGAAATCGTCGTACTGCCTGTATAATGAGCTCGAATCAACCCCGCTCTGCGCAACGCCGTTACATGATGATGGACGGTGCTTTTTGCCAGTGATACTTGCTTTTGCAATTCCCCGAGAGTGCAAGTCTTTTTCGCTAGACAACGCAAGATTTGCAGACGTTTCTCATCCGCCAGGCACTGTGTGATGGGTAACAGCTCCAGGAGCGGCTGTGGTCTGGTCATTGCCGCATCTTTGACAGGATACATGCAAGTGGCAAGCCCTCGATAAAAGTCGAGCACAGAAGAATGGGCGCTATGATATTGCGGGATCAGTACAACCTCTCGCAAATCTGCCATCGGCTCAATCCAGATACCGTTCGTTACTTGATCGACCAAATCGATCGGAGGCTTTTCTTTGACGCGGGCCGTCAGCTCATCGGCACTCCTTTGCAAACTTTGTAAAATGCGTGGTTCCAGTTTCGAAAAATAATGTTCATTCCACCGGGTAAGCAGCGACAAGCTGTGATCACGGATTTCCCCCAGGTTCAGCGGGATTGTCTCCACCCATGGCGCGAGGCGCTCATAAATTTCACCGGGAGGGATGCTTTCTAGCCACCCAAGAAATTCTTCGACGGATTTGGTCTGAGGCGATTGCGCTACAAGCAGCACCAAACGGTGGAGTACCTCCCAACGTTCATCTGCGAGTTCATCTGCAAAAGAAGCCGGAAGCATTTGTTTTGTCTCCTCTTTCCAAGCCGTACCAAGCAAATAATGCTTGCGCTCCTTTTCGTAAATGTAAGTGTAGAGGCTAATGATACATTCATACGCAGGAGACCATTCTACTCTGATCGAATATAATCCATTCATTCTATCACCATCGAACGTTTAGTTTTTTTCAGTGTATCATTCTTGCAGGATTTTGCATAGCGCCATTTCGTTAGAATAACTTATAAAGGTCCTTATGAATGGGGTCAACATAGTGGAGGAGAAGAAAAAGCACAGTTCTCTTCGACTCTGACACGCCAGCAGGGGTGATTCACTGTCCGTCTCCACTTCCAAAAGGGGACCCGTCGAGCCAAAGCCACCCTATGGGCGGAAGTATCTCATGGAAGAAGTGTTCGACAAGCGTGGTCCCCTTTTGAAAGTTCCGACTAGGGAGGCGCTGTCAAGGTCTACGAGCCCTGTGCTTTTTCTTCTCACCAGCTTTGTTGGTTTATCGATACCTCTTACACCTTAGAAGATTATTTTTATCAGCATAAACTGATGGATGATCTTCATTTTTGTTTGCGCTAGGCATCCTCAAGGGGGAGCAGCAGAAAGTTTTACTGAAACCATGCAAGAAGCAGACGCTGAGGCACCTTGTTCAACGCAAAAAAAGTAAGCCCCCAGCTTCACCAAACTGACGGGGCTTACC
The DNA here is from genome assembly GCF_013332495.1 of Brevibacillus sp. HB1.2. Taxonomy (NCBI): domain Bacteria; kingdom Bacillati; phylum Bacillota; class Bacilli; order Caryophanales; family Paenibacillaceae; genus Brevibacillus; species Brevibacillus sp. HB1.2. The sequence goes on from NZ_JABMIU010000010.1 coordinate 125,166, forward strand.
TATACTAGCTTTCCTTATACAAACGGCGGGTCCCACGCTTTTTTTCGCCAGCCCAACCGATGATCAACAACATTCAAATCACGGTCCAAGACAACATCTACGCCAAATGGCAGCTTGCGGTTGTACCAAAAACGCACATCACTCCACGTGACTTCATAACCGTCGGCAATCTCCTTCCACGTGACGTGGATTCGTTGAGCAAATCCGAGAAAAGCACGAACTCCGTCCACACCGACAGTAGCCTGAATGATTGCATCACGCTGCTGCTTCGGATACACATCCTCCAGTATCACACGTGCATACTCGATTCTCCCTGTGTAAAACAGTTCCTCCGTCTCTACGACGAATCGCCAGTGAAAAGGATGTATGCTAGGGAAAACATGGGTTATGCCTCTTGTTTCCAATGCCCTTTCTACCCGTCTGACGTTACGGTGATGCTGCCAAGCCCGCACACCAATATACACGAACGTCATGCCATATGCTATCGGAAATAGCACACTGGGATCTCCGTTAAAAGCTATCCACCATATCGCCGCTGCTAGATGAACCGCGAACACCAGTGGCTCAAAAATCGCGAGTACATCCAAATGCACCCAGCGCTTGTTAATAGGGCGAATACACTGGACTCCATAGGCGTTTAGCATATCGAGAAAAACATGCAGCACAACAGCCAGCAGCGTCCAACCGTACAAAATCCCGAACTGCCCCATGAGACCAAAACCCCAGGCGAGAGCAAGACTGATGATGAGGGGCCACAGAAACAAGGCGGGAATCGAATGAGTAATTCCCCGATGAAAACGAATGTAAAAAGAAATACCGCGAAGTCTGGCCACAGTGTCGAAATCCGGGGCATGAGAGCCCACTACCGTTGCGACCATCAGCGCCTGAGCAAGTGCCGGATCATGTGCCACTGCCGGCGTGATATGAGCTAAGCCCGCCAGTGTGACACCCAACAAAAGATGACTGCCAGTGTCCATTACGATGCCTCCCTTTGCAAGTACTCCCTTCTCTTTTACTGTACGAAAAAATAGCGAGGATTCTATAAACCGCAGGTAAAGGTTATCCGAAGATTTCGTCTGCGATATTAACAATCTCTCAACGAAAAAGCAGCCTGTCAGAAAAGCGACAGACTGCTTGGAGCTTATTTATTCGTGATTTATGCTTCTTCTGTCAGGCGCAGGAATTCGTCGATGTCTGCCACAGCCAGATCAACAGCTTTTTGCCAGAACTCAACTGTCGTCATATCCTCACCGAGATGCTTCTTCGCCAAGTCCTCTACCATCAGGCGGCCCGTATCTTGGAGCAGTGCATCGTATTTCGGCGCAAAGCTCTCGCCTTCTTCAAGCGCACGCGCATAGACACTCATGCTGAACAAGTACCCGAATGTGTACGGGAAGTTGTAGAACGGATACGACGTGATATAGAAATGCAGTTTGGATGCCCAGAAGTGCGGCTCATAATCTGCCAAAGCTCCATTGTACGCTTGCTTTTGCGCCTCTTCCATGATTCGGTCGAGATCAGCCGCGCTAACGAGACCTTCTTTGCGCTTCTCGTAGAAGTTTTTCTCGAAAATAAAGCGAGCGTGGATGTTCATGAAAAACGCGATGATGGATTGCAGCTTATCTTCCAAGAGCACCAGTTTTTCATCTTCATTGGCTGCATTTTTCACAGCAGCGTCAGCGAGGATCATCTCTGCAAAGGTCGATGCTGTCTCCGCTACGTTCATCGCGTAATTTTGGTTAAGTGCTGGCAAATCCCACATGACTTGCTGATGATACGCATGCCCCAGCTCATGTGCCAGTGTGGATACATTGCTTGCGCTTCCCGCATACGTCATGAACACGCGGGACTGCTTGCTGACTGGGAAGCTCGTGCAGAATCCGCCTGGGCGCTTGCCAGGACGATCCTCTGCCTCGATCCAGCCCTCATCGAATGCCTTTTGCGCAAACTCAGCCATGCTCGGATTGAAGCGGTTGAAGTGCTCAACGATCAGGGCAGCTGCTTCATCGTAAGACACTTCTTTATGTACCTTACCGACTGGAGCTCCTACATCGTACCAGCTCAGTTTGTTTACACCGAGCAGCTTTGCCTTGCGCTCCAGGTAGGCAACCAGGCGATCCTTGCGATTGTCGATGGCCTGCCACATCGCGTCGAGTGTTTTTTCCTGCATCCGTCCAATATCCAGCGGTTCACGCAGGACGGAATCCCAGCCGCGATGACGGTACAGAGAGAGACGGAAACCACCCAAGTGATTCAGCGCCTGCGCGCACAACTCCGCTTCCTTGCCCCAAGCTTCTTTCCACTTTTCAAAAACATGGGCACGAACAGCACGATCAGGACTGCTCATCAGGTTAGAAGCTTGCCCGACGGACAGCTGCTTCGTCTCTCCATTGACCTCAACCTCAATGGTCATACGTCCCACGACGGTATTGTACAAATCTTGCCAAGCGTGATACCCGTCTACGGCTAAATCGTTTGCCAGCACTTCTTGTTCAGGGGACAGCTTTTCCTGTGCACGGCGGCGGCGCTCATTCAGCACAAAAGCAAGCGGTTGCAATTCTTCGTCTGCCAACAGCTTCTCCCATGCAGCCTCGTCGACAGCCAGCAGCTGTTCTTCCCAGCGCGTCAATACTGCACCAAACGCAGCCGAGATGCTCTTTACACGCCCACCCAGCAGTTTGGCTGGCTCATCCTTTACATTTTGAGCAGTCAGGCAGGAAATGAATGCACCTGCTTGTCTCACCCGCACGGCAATGCTTTGGACATGAGTGATAACTTCCTTGAAAGCCGCTGTTTCATGCAAACCTGCGCCAGATTGCTCTAACCGTGCCTTCAGGTTCGCAATATCCCCTTCCAACGTCCCTAAAAACGCCAGAAAATCCTCCGATTCACTACCACCAGGAAAAATCACATCCATATCCCAGCGTTGTGGAAATGCTTTTGTCATATGTACTCCTCCTCCAAAAACTCCTTCGATAAAAATATTTCTATAATAAGGTAGCTATTCCTTCCCCATTTATTCATATCAACGTAAAAAGCGACTGCCATGTATGCAGTCGCCAGCTTTTCACATCGATTGAACAGGGATCGAAAACGTCTCCCCTTGTTTTTCAACAACGATCCTGTCCCTCTCGTCCCCCGCTGCTGCCAACAGACGCTCGAACGGCTCATCAACTGGCTCACGCGAGAGCACAAACGTGTTCCAATGAATAGGCACCAGCCACTTGGCTTGGGTCTCCTTGAACATTTGCCATGCTTGCTCTGGCGTACAATGTGCTGCTTGATACGCGTCTGGCTTGTAGGCGCCAATCGGCATGAACACCAGATCGATCGGCCCGAATTGCTTCGGCAAATTTTCCATGGAGATATAAGCGGTATCCCCTGGATAGAGGATGCGCACGCCATTTTTCTCAATCATATAGCCGTTGTAGCCATACTCATGATTCCATGGAAAGCGGTTGCCCCAATGGCGAACAGGAATCGCAGTAACCGTCATTCCTTCTTTGGTTGTAATCGCTTCTCCCGGCTGCATTTCCTCATACGATCCAAACGGCATATGCTTAAACAGCTTGCTCGTCTGGTGCGCCGTAATGACATGTGTGGAGCGATTCGCTATTTTCTGCAAGGTAGGCAGATCGACATGATCCAAATGGGCATGCGATAGCAAGATGATATCTACCTCGCCAATTTCAGCAAAGTCGAGGGCAGGAGGTGTGAAGCGTTTGGGACCAAAATGGACACCTGCAAGCTTAATCCCCAGCTTCTCGCCCAAAACCGGATCCGTCAGTATTTTCGTACCAAACATATTCAACAGAATCGTCGAGTGACCGATCCATGTAAATGTAACCTCATCATGACTCCAGTCGGCAGGCATTGGCTTTTTTGTATCCAGATGACCAAACTCCGGCTTCGGAAGCTGCCCCATATGGTACCAGTAGCGGTAAGCCACATAGCCAATCAATCCGATAAGGAGTCCCCCCACTATGAAGCCTACCCATGTAACAAAGTTGAGCATCAGACAACTCCCTTTATCTAGCTGTGATTTCCCCATTATAGCAAAAGGCATCCTTGCTGTAGCAAGCCTAAAAAAGCGGCAAACTGCTTTTTACGCTTGCTTACTTCCTCCTGCCGGGCTTGCTATAATTGCTAGAGAAAAACGTAGAGAATCGAGGAGAAACCCATGATCCTGCACAAGGGAGAAGTCCTGTTTCGACAAGGAGAATCTGGACCGCTCTATCATTTGAAGAGCGGTCTGTTAAAAATCGTTCGGGTACATGCAGACGGAGCATTGACGCTGGTCAACATCATCGTTCCGGATGAGATCATCCCGCATCATTCATTGATGAGCCCGAATCCCTATTACGGGACAGCAATCGCTCTCGTGACCTGCGAGGTCGAAGTATTGTCTGCCCCGGATTGGTATCGCCATCTGGATGACAATCCTGAAAAGTGTCGTGATATCGCGCTACAGCTGCAAGGGAAGCTGCGGATGATGCAGCAGCGTATCGACCAACTAACCGAAGTCTCTCCTGCTGAAAAGCTGCGCAAGCTCCAGCTTTGGTTTCAGACATTCATTCCTGTCGCCTCGCTTTCAGACTTGCTGACTCAGGATGAAATCGGTCAGCTCATCGGGCTTCGCCGCGAGACGGTAAATCGGCTGCTGCGCGCTCAAGCTGCGAATCGCGAGTAAGCTTGCGCTTTTTTTCGTGAGAGACTCTTTATGCCAAGGTCGCTGCCGGACCAAAAAACTCAAAATGAATATCGTCAGCTGGCACTCCCCATTCCACCAGAGCACCGTTGATTGTCTTCATGAATGGAATTGGACCACAGAAATAGTAGCTTGCCTCTTTTGTATCGATGACCTTTTGCAGCCACGGCAAGTCGATATATCCTTCTTTTTGATATGCACCGTTCACTCGATCTTGCTCGGTCGGCTGTGTATAGCACCAGTGAACAGAGAGCTGCGGATGTTTTGCGGCCAGCTCCTCTACTGCCGGCTTCATGGCATGCACATTTCCGTTTTTGACTGCGTGAATGAAGGTGATCGGACGGTCTGTTCCTGATTTGATCAGTGTGTTTAGCATGCTGATCATGGGGGTCAATCCTACACCACCACTGAGCAACACAACCGGACGGCTGTCCTCTTGCTGTAAGGTAAAATCTCCAGCAGGAGCAGACAGCTGCAGGCTATCTCCTTCCTTCACTTCCTCGGACAAATAAACGGATACTTTTCCTGCTGGCTTATCTTGCATCGCGTCCTCGCGTTTGACAGAAATGCGGTAGTACGCATTCCCTGGCGCATCTGAGAGACTGTACTGGCGAATGTGCGTAAATTGCTCGCCCGGTAATTCTACCTTGACGCTGACATACTGCCCTGGCTCATAGCTGGAAATCGATTGGCCATCCGCCGGAACCAGATAAAAGGAAGTGATCACGTCGCTTTCCTTCACCTTGCGCTGGACGATAAACTCTCTGAAATCTACCCATCCTCCAGGCTGCCCGCTCGCCTCTTCATACATTTCGTGTTCTACACCAATAAAAGCATCTGCAATGACGCCATACGCTTCCGCCCATGCTTGTAAAATCTCGTCCGTAGCGGCTTCCCCAAGTACGTCTTTGATCGCAGCAAGCAGGTTTTCCCCGACGATTGGGTAGTGTTCAGCCTTCACTCCCAGGCTGCGGTGCTTGTGTCCAATCTGCTTCACTACAGGCAAAATCGTTTCCAGCTTATCAATATACAAAGCCGCAGCATACACCGCATTTGCCAGAGCTGTTTGCTGTCTTCCCTGCTTTTGATTGGCGTGGTTGAAAATATTGAGAAGCTCAGGGTGCTTAGCAAACATCATTTGATAAAAGCGTTTTGTAATGGCAGTTCCGTGTACCTCTAGCACAGGAACGGTTGATTTTATGATTTCAATGGTTTTTGGGCTTAACATCGTAGAACCTCCTTGAAGTGCTTCGTTCTTTCTATATTTCAAGTGTACGGGAGGTTCAGAAATACACATGTGATTCTGGTCACAGGAAATAGAAACGATTTGTGACAACTGCAAAAGACCATAAGAAAAAGTCGTCCCCCAACTCTCTTGTTGCAAAAGAAACGATTGCCATGATAGCATATCAGCCAAATCTATCATTCCAACAAAAACACTGAAGGTGAATGAATGCTAACAGTAAACCGAGATGACGAGCGTCCAATCTGGCAGCAACTGCTGGACCAAGCGATCCATAATATTACCACTGGAAAATGGCAGCCAGGTGAATTGCTGCTCCCCTCCCGCGAACTCGCTTCTTTAATTGGCGTTTCCCGTTCCACCATACAGATTGTTTATGAGGAATTATTCAGCCGCGGATACACGGTAACCTCACGTCGCGGCGGGACTAGAGTGAGCGAATGGACGTATGCAACGCGTCCTTCAGAGGATGTTGCAACTGAAGGACCTGTCCCACCCGAATTGCCTTTATTAAACGCTACAATCGGTCATTTGCACGGTTGGTTCGGGGATAAAGATAGTCGAAAGGTTGAGATCGATTTCAGTCCCCATGAGCCATATTTGGACGAACATTTTCAAAAGAATTGGAGACGTTCGTTTTTACAAGCTTCCACAGAAACGAATCTGGACAGTTGGGCTTATGGCAATGCCTATGGATACCAACCGCTACGTGAACAGATCCAACGATATTTGTCACTTGAACGGGGCGTTCATGTGACTATCGATCAAATCATGTTAACCTCAGGCGCACAACATAGCATTGATTTGATCGCCCAAGCCCTTTTACAAGAAGGAGATACCGTTTCTGTTGAAGATCCTGGCTTCCCTGCTGCCTGGATGGCAATGAAGTATCGGCGTATGCAAGTTGTCTCCGTTCCAGTTGACGAGTACGGGTTATGCGTAGACCATATTCATCCGGGATCCAAGCTTGTCTATGTTACGCCATCGCACCAGTGTGCGGTTGGAGTCATTATGTCGGAACCTCGCAGGCAGCAATTGTTACACATGGCTGCCGAGCAGCAGTTTTGGATTGTTGAGGATGATTACGACAGCGAATTTCGCTATCGCGGCGACCCACTTCCAACCTTGTTCAGTCAGCGACCTCAGAACACGCTGTATATGATGAGTTTTTCCAAAATGATTGCTCCTGGTATTCGAATATCGGCAATCATTGGTCCCAAAGAAGCCATTCGTCAGCTCGTCCAAGTCCATGAATTAACCTATCGTCATCTTCCGATTATGGAACAATTAACGCTTACTCATTTTATTGAGCATGGTCATTTCATGCGCCATATGAGACGAGTTCGAAATGTATATCGGCGCAGACATGAAGCCATGACAAAGGCCATCATCACGACAGGTCTCGGCGAACATTTCACTCTAAGCGGCGTAGAAACGGGGTTGCATATCCTTCTTGAAGCTGATAAATCGTTTGTCGAAGAAGCCGAGACGAACCTAGCACTCGAAAAAGGAATCCGTGTTTATCCACTTAGCAAGTATTGTTTGAAAAGCGATCGAAAAGGATGGGTGCTGGGTTTTGCTAAAGTAGATGAATCAACCATTGAAGAAGGCATTTTTCGTCTTGCGGAGATTACACGGCGTTCATCATGCAAAATGCTGCCGCATCAATAACGGCAGCATTTCTGTTTTCACAAAAGCATTTACACAGTTTTACCCGGTTTGAACATTTTCTCTTCTTCCATTGGATTTTCTTTCGCTGTGATATGATCTGGATCTATTCGATACACCTGAACCGGACCACCGAATACTGCTGAACGGTATTTGTCTACGTGCTGCTTGGGTAAAGGCCGATTGAAGTAGCCAGGTACATACTTATTCATCATTTCTTGCAACATGTGAGTAGCTTCATCCAGATCGACTATAGGCTGTGCCTTGCCAAAAATCATTACACTCATATACGCTGTGTCCGTCTTAGCTGGCACCGGATCAGTAATCGTTCCATATTCTTCACAAACCGTAAAACAGACCTCTGGATTCGCATCCATAACCTGATTTCTTCTCCCGCCGGTGGCTCCATGGAAATATAGCTTCCCGTTTGTCCAAACAAAATTGAGCGGAACAACATACGGCAAATGACCATCGACCATTCCAAGATGTCCGATTCTAGCTTGCTGCAAAAATGCCTCAATCTTGCTCTCATCCAATACTTCTCTAATTTTGTAACGCACTCCATTCATTGTTATCACTCCTATTATTTTGAAACATGCTGCAAGTTTATCAGCCATTGGAGTGAATATATACGTCCAAAACTACCAGATTGAAGCAATCCATTTACTTAGTATGATTGATTAAATGAGCAATTTCTTTCACTCTATCCATTGTAATTCCTTCTCTTTGTTCAACTGCAAGTCGATGACTCGTTTGTTCTACTTCTATTAATGGAACCGCACCAACTTCTTGTGTATGTACCAATGTCTTTAATGATAGTGTCGTTTCGGGATAGATGGAAAGTTCAGTCGATAACCAACCAAAATAAGGCTCTTCATTTTCTCTTCCTTCTACGTGCAGCAGTTCATTTGATTTCAAAAAGTTTTCTTCACTAAGAGAAACCCAAACACTCCATATAAACTTCTCATTTGTATCCAATATTGGTATTTCAATGTGTCCTCTAATAAAGAAATGCTGTTCATCAATTACACAAAAATCTTTTATTAATTCTGTTCTTTTCTCTTCTGGTACCATGTAAAAATAATGTGGTGCTTCCATTCCATAACAGAAAGGAAGTTCATTTAATTCTTCGTTACAGTGAGGGCATTTCATGTTCTTTGCTCCTTATCATTTCTCGCCGATTTTTTATTTACATTACCACATCTTTCATTACATGGATAACCTGCCAGCAAGTGCTACAAAAAAAGATCATCCCAACCCAAGCTGGAATGATCTCAATTATTCTAATCAGTTTTGACAATACCAAACGGATACCCGTTCCCTTACAAACGTGGCCAAGTTGTCTATGTCATTAATATCGAAAAATGGCAACCCCGGCTGACGATTGTCTGACCAACCTACGATCCCTACCAGATGAGTAACGATCGATAAAAGCTCCTCATCTTCTGGCCTGCGAAGCAGGACGAGCTTGGGATAACCTTCACGCTTGAAGCCTTCTACCAAAACGAGCTGGGCCCCGGCGACTGCTAAGCGCTGGATAAGGACGGACAACTCCTGCGGCTTTTGCTCCACGATGGCTGTCTTCGTTTTCGAAGTGATAGCAACAAGCGATGCTCCGGCTTCACGATAACGCCAGGTGTCCTTCCCTGGCTGATCCCACTCAAAATCATGTCCCCCGTCATGCTTAATGACCCCGACTCTTATCCCTGCCTTTTCGAGGATCGGGATGAGCTTGGTGAGCAGCGTCGTCTTGCCACTGTTCGAGTAACCAACAATCTGCAAAACACAAGGTGGCTTAACCATTCGCTATCCCTCTCTTCTCCAGGTTGGGGCGGTATGCGTGAGAACATCAACCAGCTCTCCTGCTTTTTGCCCGCTTCCCCCGGCTGGTATGATCATAAAGCATTCGCTGTCCTTCAACGTCCCCAGATTCCCTGCCTTTTCATTGAAATCAGGAATCGCGTGCAAAACCCCGTCTTTTTCAAGGAGCTTCCCTCGCAGGTAACGCGGGTATGGACAAGGCTTCGTATAATCGACACCAAGTATCGCCTTAATCACCTGCTGCATTACATGGGCTTCTCCCGATATGCGCCGAATCGCTGTTCGCGCAAATAACTCAAATCCGAGAAAACAGGCACCCGGATTACCTGATAGGGCAATAAAAGGCTTGCCTTCCATGATCATCGCTGTTGTCGGACTTCCCGGACGTATCGCGATCCGGTTGAACAGAAGCTCCACCTCAGGCTCATCCACTAATGCCGCGATCACATCAAAATCCCCAACGGACACACCGCCGCTTGAAATGACCAGATCCACGCCCTGCAAGCATTCATTGATTTTCGTCTTTGCCACCGACAAATCATCTGGCAGTCTTGAAAACGAAACAGGGATGCCCCCTGCCTCGGCAATCAAGGCAGTCAGCATCACCGTATTACTGTTGCGAATTTTGCCCGGAGCAAGCGGCTGATCAATCTCCAGCAGCTCACTTCCAGTCGAAATCAGACCGACACGCGGCTTGCAGAACACCTCAACCTGCGAATAGCCAAACGTAGCCAAACTGGCGAGAGTACCTGCGTTAATCCGCTCGCCCGCCTTGGCAATGATCGTTCCTGCGGCCATCTCTTCACCGCGACGCGATACATTTTCCCCAGGCTTCATCTCCCGCTTGAGCCGTACAGTATCCGCCTCTTCGGCTGGGTTGTACGTTTGCTCAAACATGATGACCGCATCCGCACCCGCAGGCATCATCGCTCCTGTCATGATCCGCGTAGCATAGCCCTTTTTCAATTCTCTAGTAGGTACTTCCCCGGCCGCAACCGTCTCTAGCACTGTTAGCGTAATCGGGTGGTCAACGGAGGCCCCAACCGTATCCGCAGCTCTCACGGCAAACCCATCCAGCGGCGATCGGTCAAAGTGCGGCAAATCGTATGTTGCACATAGATCAGAGGCCAGTATCCGCCCGTATGCCTCCCCGATCTGCACTTGTTCCGTTCTCCCTGTCAGCAATTTTGCCAACAGCTTGCTCATCGCTTCTTCAACCGAGAGTGTTTGTCGCGAAAAACGCATGGCTTGTTCCTCCTAATCTTGACCACCCATTGCTACAGCTCGTCAGCCGACGTTTACTTCCAAATCTTCTACTTCTCTCTCCACATATTTCAAATCTTTGTTGGCGTGGAAAGTGTCCGCTTTTTCAACCTTCACGGCTGTATTGTATTCGGGAATACCTGCGTATGTCTCGTATACACCCTTCGGAATGAGTACGTTCCCTTCCGGCCAGTGTACTTGAATGTTTCCGCGTCTGGTGTCCTCGAATTTGGCCCGTCCTTGGAACGTTCCATATTTATTGTAAACGACGATATTTTCGCCTTCTGCAATGCGCAGTTCTTTTGCATCCTCTGCATTGATCAGGATATCATAACGATCCGCATTGTTGAACGGGTCTTTCTTGCTATAGACCATCGAGTTGAACTGCTTGCCCCGACGAGTCGTTACATAGAAGTGGCCCTCTGGCTTGTTCAAATCCGGAATCTCAATCGGGATCAGATTCGCACGTCCGTCTGGTGTTGGGCATACGCCATCTTCACACAACCATGCGCCACCCCATTGGAAGACATCTCCACGGTTTTTCAAATGCTGGATGCCGTCGTAGTTCGGATTCGCTAGGGCGATCTCTGCGCGAATTTCAGCCGCATTGGAGAAGTGCATCAGATGCTTTTTCTCTGGATTTACCCGTGCCGCCAAGTCTACGTAAATCTCCCATTCCGAACGGGCTTCTTCAATACGTGGCCCTTCGACTTCTGCACTGAAGTAGACCATACGCTCTGTACTAGTCGAAGTTCCGCCACCCGGCTGCTCGTAACGAGTCATTGCCGGCAGAACGATCACTTCTTCCTTCGCGTCCACCAACGTAGATGTATTGAAAATGATGTCCTGATGTACACGTAGCTCTACGCTTTCCAAGCATTTTTCCATGAAGTCCGGATCTGGCATCGTCTCCAGGAAGTTACCACCGCTTGTGTAGAACAGTCTGGTCTTGCGCTCGTGTCCATCTGGCAACACTGCATTTTCCAAAGTAATACCCACGATATCCCCTTGCCATTTCGGGATCGGGAAGTTCCAGATCTTTTCAATGCGGTCCCACGATTTTTCTTCGAAGTCTCCGCCAGGCAAGCTAAATGGATCGGCACCCATTTCACCGGAGCCTTGTACGCCGGAGTGACCGCGAATCGGCATGAGACCTGTGTGCTTACGACCGAAGAATCCACGCAGGGTAGCCAGATTGGCTACTTGAGAAATATTGTCCGTACCGAATTTGTGCTGGGTCAGTCCCATACTCCATACGAATACGCCATTTTTGGAGTTGGCGAGCAGTTGCGCGAATTCTTTGATACGCTCACGGCTGAGACCGGAGGATTCAATGATTTTGTCCCACGATTCATTCATCACATGCTTGCGCAGCTCTTCGATTCCGTTCGCGTGCTCCTTGATGAATTCATGATTGATCGCAGAACCTGGTTTGGCTTCCTCCATCTCGAACCAAATCTTCATCACGCCGTTCATGAATGCAATGTCGCCGCCAATGTTCACTTGGTAGAAATCGTCTGCAATCTTCGTTCCGAACAAAGCACTATCCGGTACAGATGGAATCCAGTACTTCTCCATCGCTGGCTCTCTGTACGGGTTGATCAGGATGATTTTCGTTCCTGCTTTTTTCGCAGCATACATGTATTTCGTCGATACAGGCTGGTTGTTACCTGGTACAGAGCCCCAGAATACGAGCACATCCGTACCGATCCAATCCTGATAGTTACAGCTCGATGCACCAATTCCAACCGAACGCTTTAGTGCTGTCTTACTCGGCGAGTGACAAATACGTGATGCGTTGTCGATGTTGTTGGTTCCGAGGAAACGAGCCATTTTAGCTGCCGTGTAGTATACCTCGTTGGTAATCCCACGAGCCGTCAAGAAAAAGGCCAGCTGTTTCGGGCTGATGTTTTTAATTTTTGTGGCGATGCGGTTTAACGCTTCATCCCAGCTAATGCGGGTGAACTTGTTTTCGCCTGGCTTTCTTGAAAGTGGATACGGAATTCTTCCCAGCTTGCGCAATTCTTCGCTAGATAGCTTGCGCAGCGCATTCACGTCTTCAAACCATTTGGCATCCATGGCAGACATAGTATTGAGACGCAGTACATTCAGTCGCGTGGTGCACAAATGAGGACCAGTCAACGTCTGATCGTAGAGACCGGATACGCCGAGAGCACAACCATCACATACCCCTTGTGTCAAAATACGATACGCATAGCCCAAATTATCGCGATTGTCATAGGCCACCTTCATCGTATCGCGAATGTGATGCGGCTTGATTTTTCCGAGTCCCATCGGCATCAGTGAAGCCCATAAGGAAGGCTTCCACGAAGTATCCAGCTTAATTGGTCCCCTATGCTTGGTCTTGCCCATTTCTTTTGTCTCCCCTCTAATAAACTCCATTGAAACGAAAAAACCACCATGAAACCGTCCCTTGTCCTATAGGAAAAGAGCGTGTTCACGGTGGTTGTCTACGGCAGGTTCGCTACCTAGTCTCAACTTCGTGTTTGCTTTCGCGAATTCCGTTACGTCTAAGCCGGTGAACAGGAACGCTGCTTCGTTTAGACTTACGGTTCGTTTTTCATTCTTTTTTCGATGTCTTGATCAAAAACAAAGATCGACATTCCAAAATCCCGTTCAATGTCAATATCGACGAAAAGATCAACGAGTTTTGCTCCAAGAAACGCTTCCATGTCAACTGGCTGGTGTTTCCGATAGATCTCTTTGACCATTTCGGTTCGGGCAGCTCGTAATGTCTGCTTTCCGTCTTCCGAAGTGGCGATGAACTTTTCCACCGGAGAAAGGTTGCCTTCCATCTCGCAGATCGCCCAGTTCTTGCAGAACGTGGTGCTGATCTTGCTAGGTCCCTTTCCCATATGGCGCTTTCGGAAAGCCCTGACCAAATTACTGAATTCTGCTTCGAACTTATTCATCGAGGAAAATCACCTTTACTTCAAATCATTCTCTACTTAAACTTTACCATTGATTAACTAGCCAATTCAACAGACTTTTCTCTTTGTTTGGCTTCTTCCTTCAGTTTTTTGATATCCAGACGGACTATTAGCGAGATCACCAGAGCGACAACGAACATTCCTGCGAAAACACTCATAGTTCCTGTATAGCTTTCTGTCGTCTTGCGAACCCATGCTGCAAAGATCGGTCCTGCCAAGCCGGCAGCAGCCCATGCCGTCAGAATATAGCCGTGAATCGCACCCAATTGCTTCGTTCCAAACAAGTCACCAATGTATGCCGGAATGGATGCAAAGCCACCACCGTAACAGGTCATAATGATAAACATCGCAACCATGAACAGGATTGGATTGGTCAAATTCGGTAATAGGAAGAACAATACCATTTGGATGGCAAAGAAAGCTGTGTACGTATTTGGTCGTCCAATGAAATCAGACAGAGACGCCCATCCGATGCGTCCACCACCGTTGAACAAACCGTTTAGCCCTACCATCAGAGCTGCTGTTCCGACAGACATGCCCACCATTTCTTGCGCCATCGGCGATGCTACCGAAATAACCGCGATTCCACATGTCACATTGATGAACAACATCAGCCACAGCCAGTAAAAACGGCGTGTCTTGATCGCTTCATTGGCAGTCAATTGACACAAATCTTTTTTGATTTGCTTGCTGCCAGCTCTTCCCTCAGCGGAAAATCCAGCCGGTACCCAACCTTTTGGAGGTGGAGCCAAATATTGAGCCGAAGCCAACATTACAACGAAATAAATAATGCCCAAAATATAAAAGGTGTTCGCGATACCTACATTTGCAATCAAAGCGTTCATAATCGGACTGGCAATCATGGAAGCAAAGCCGAAGCCCATAATCGCAAGACCTGTTGCTAAACCACGGCGATCCGGAAACCATTTGACCAACGTCGATACTGGCGTAATATAGCCTACCCCAAGTCCGATACCACCCAGCACGCCATAACATAAGTACAACAGAGGCAAACTGCTCAATTGAATCGCCAAGCCAGCCCCGACAGTTCCTACTCCAAAAAAGATAGATGCGAGAATGCCAGCTTTGCGCGGGCCGTGCTTTTCTACATAATGACCGAGAAAGGCAGCAGACAGCCCCAAGAACAAGATCGCAATACTAAACGTAAATTGAACGTCTGGCAAGTCCCAGCCGAACTGCTCGGTAATTGGCTTGGTGAATACACTCCATGCGTATACCGATCCAATCGAGATGTGGATGCCTACCGCAGCCAACGCGATGAGCCAGCGGTTTTTCACTTTTTGTTCCAAATCATTCATCTCCTTCGCAATGGTCTTTCGCATGCTGTGGATCCATCAGCAGCCTTCTCGAAAAAAAGAAAAACTGCTGATTTCACCGACTCACCCAGGTCTCCACAAATGGAAACGAGGGCTACGATGAAACACAGCAGTTAATCATCAGCAGGAACGCTACATCAGCATCAACAAGCATTGTGTTCACTATGTAATTCGCTGCAAGGCTACAAAATAATCGGTGGCAGGGTCGCTGCTCCGTATCAATCTGTCCTTACGCTATGCATACATGGAAAGACGAAAATTTTATGACACTTTTCATCTCACATAGTATACTACCATGTAAGCGTTCACTCGACAATATTTTCCTCACAAAATAGCCATAAAAACTTCATATTTTCGACAAAAAGGAGGCCCGTATGTCCGAACTAACCATCACCACCCGATTGCCTGTGTTGAAAATTTCGGCTGACCAACATGGCTGGGAAGACGACGAAATCGTTACCGAGTACCCCCTCACCATTTTCCTCAATGATGAGGAATTCGCTACAATCGTATGTACTCCGGCCGACCTGGAAGAAATGGTCATCGGTTTTCTCGCAGCCGAGGGCGTTATCAAGAGCTACTCGGAAATCAAACAGCTTACGATTAATGAGGCCCAAGGGTTTGCTTACGTTGATTTGCATAAAGAAACAATTTTGTCACAGAGCTTTTACTCCAAACGCAGAATTACTTCCTGCTGCGGAAAAAGCAGACAATCCTTTTACTTTTTTAGTGATGCGCGCACAGCAAAGCCCGTTGAAAGCACAACAACTGTCACCCCTGCTCAGTGCATGCGCCTGATGAAAGAATTGCAAGCGTCGTCTGAGATCCACCGCCAAACAGGTGGCGTCCACAATGCAGCTCTCTGTACACCGGATGAAGTTTTGCTTCAGTTCTCCGACATCGGACGTCACAATGCTCTCGACAAAATCTATGGGAAATGCTTGCGAGATGACATTTCGACCACGGACAAAATTCTTGTCTTCAGTGGACGCATCTCGTCTGAGGTGCTGCTCAAGGCTGCCAAGATTGGTGCTGGCATCATATTATCCAAGTCCGCTCCAACTGATCTCGCCCTACAATTGGCAGATGAGCTGAAGCTCACCGCTGTCGGATTTATCCGCAATGACAAAATGAACGTGTATACACAAGCCCAGAGAATCCTCCTACCTTAAAGGAGGATTCAATCAAAAGCGGGACAAGCTGTTGGTAATCTCAAAGCCCGAGTTATCTCTCGGGCTTTTGTTCTTTGTACGTGGGAGTTTATTATTTGCAGCAGCAATGTTTCTTTTTGTGATGCTTGGAATGGCTGTCGTCATCATCTTCGTCTTCGTCGTCGTCCTCTTCTTCATCATCTATTTCATACTTCTTGCAACAGTGATGGTCATGTTTTTCAAAGCATTTGCAATCATGGCATTTGCAGCAACAGCAGTGATCGTGGCAATGTTCATGCTTTTTGCAGCAGCAATGCGGCTCATCGCGTTTTTTGTAGTAGCAGTGAAGCTCGTAGTAATCGTCATGTTTCTTGCAGCAACAGTGGTGGTCGTGATGCTTGTCGTGATGCTTGTCGTGATGCTTGTCGTGATGCTTGTCGTGTTTCTTGCAGCAGCAATGGTGGTCGTGATGCTTATCGTGTTTTTTGCAGCAGCAGTGGTGGTCGTGATGCTTGTCGTGTTTTTTGCAGCAACAGTGGTGGTCGTGGTGTTTGCCTTGTTTTTTGCACTTTCTTATCATTGCGCTTCCCTCCTTTCGTTAGCCATCACTACTATTTATACGGTTTGTCCAGAGAAACGCTTGTATGATAGCCCTCTATGAAAAGCCTCTTTTTTCCAAACAAAAAACAGGACATACCTCAAGCATGTCCTGTCTTTCTGCGTTCTTCTTCAATTTTGGCCTGTTCGTACTCTTCAGGCGTGTTGACATTAAAAACAGCCCAAGGGTCCAACCATTCATCAGGCAAGGGCACCACGCGCAGTTCATCTAAAGTCCGCATCAGTTTTCGCTGTCCATGCAACAGCGCCTGCTCCCAATTGGTCTGTCTTCTCCGATGGTACACTGCACATAATGGGTGGATTCGTTCCTCTGATTGGGCGACAATCACATCCCAATCGTTTCTCTCCCTCGCAAATTCAATAAGTTTGGCGATTTGCCCACGATCCATAAAAGGTAGGTCACAGGACAATACCAGCAAAGCATCCTCGGAACTTACGCGAAAGGCAGTAACCAGTCCACTGACAGGGCCACAGGATGGTACCAGATCAGGTGTAATTGTGACGGGCTGTTCATCAATTTGTTCCTTTTGTGTCACTTGAGTGTCCGAAAAATCGTTCGCTACAATGAAACAAGACAAACCAACCGCCTGTACTTCCTTTACCAGCTCTGTTAAAAAGGTTCCGTCCCTCCACGGTAATTTTTGCTTGGGCGAGCCCATTCTGCTGCTTTTTCCGCCCGCTAAGATAACCGCACCGATACGCAGCTGCTGCATAAATTTCCTCCTGGGTGTTGACAATAATCCTTATTAGTTTATAATAAGTTTAAACAAATAATAATTATAAATAAGGAGAGATTCTCGATGGAAAACACACTCTACAGCGTTCTAAATAAACAAGTGGCGAACTGGACAGTCCTCTATACGAAACTACACAATTTTCACTGGAATGTAAAAGGACCTCACTTCTTTACGCTCCACGCAAAATTTGAGGAATTGTACAACGAAGCAGCAGCGAATCTTGATTCCCTCGCTGAACGTGTCCTCTCCATCGGTGGAAAACCTGTAGCGACTTTGGCTGCATGTCTGAACACAGCGAGCATCACCGAAGCAGAAGGAAGCGAAACAGCTGAGCAAATGGTAGAAACGATCGCAAGAGACTTCTCCATTCTCGTAGACGAGCTGAAGCTGGCTATGGAAACGGCAGACCAAGCTGACGATGAAGCGACAGCCGATATGCTGCTGGGAATCCGCAGTGGCCTGGAAAAACACATTTGGATGCTCAAGTCCTTCTTGCAATAAGCAAGTAAATCAATAGACACCAAAAGGCGATTGTGCATAGACACATCGCCTTTTTTGGGTTTTGCCTCCCGTGAAACTGCTTATCCACCCTGGTTGCCTAAAGTGAAAATATCAGTTTCCGCCCGTCCTTTTCTACTTTTACTTGGGGTAGATACTTTAATGACTTCTGTACACCAATGTAGGGACTCGCAAACTCTACCTGGTGCCGTGCTTTCAACACGGAACAGAGATCAGCCAATGACATCGGAGACATCGCTTCCTGTAACAGGTTTTCGATGTGCTTTGCAACTTCCAAATAATCGTGACGGATGTGCGCCTTTCTCACCTTCATTCGCTTCATCAGATCATCGGAAAATTCCTCTGTCGACATAGCTGTATCTTCTGAGCTTTCATCGTCTCCGATCCCGGCTTCGTTATCCAACTCACGAATGCGGCTCAAAAGCTGCTTGATGTCAGCTCCCAACTGCTTGTCCTGATCGACATACTGTCGACGCAGTGCCATACGCTGTTCTAGCATGGCCTGCAATGTCATTTGTAACGCTTTCCGTTCGTTAAACATTGCGTTATGTATTCCCCTTTTCGCAAAAAGTAGAATGATGGAATTATACCCAATGATAATATAATTCTCACTAGTTGAAAATGGGAATTTGAAGCACCCAATCATAGCCACAGGTTACAAAATAAAAAGATAGCTTTTTTACAAAGCCATAATCTGCTTTCGTAAAAAGCTATCTGCGTTTTTTAAAGGCTAATTACAGATTGTTCAATGAGAGTGTGTAATCGGATTTTCCAATAGACCAGAGTCTTATATAGTATGTTTCACCAGCAACTACATCAAATTCTGCTTCACCAGAAGTCTCTGCAAGGCTGGTAGTTTTGTCTGAAGCCAATACAACGTATGGAACTACTGATTGGTTCTTATTGGTAAGGTTCGTTTTCATTTTTCCGGTTTGATTTGCTACAAAAACAAACGTATCCCAATCACCGTTCTCCCCTTGACCTAAGATAGAGGAGTTAATCTCCAAAGTATTCGCCATTTCAAAGGTATCGTTAGGTTCTGTTTCCGTATTCGCAGCAAATGCGGATGAGGATAGTGCAAATACTAGTGTCAATGCGAGTAAGATTTTTTTCACAATGATTGCCTCCTATATTTTGGGATAATTGGAATATACCATTTTATTCAAAAATTGTCAAAACATAATGTTTTTTGCCTTTATTTGTTGTTTTATGTAATTTCTCGCAAAAATTTTGTCGAATCATAGCATAAGCACTCAGAATCCTACCAAAAAAGACCTATCCAAAAATGGACAGGTCTTTTTCCCCTACTTCTTTCTATTACATCATCAAGCTACTTTCTCTTCACTCAATCGATCTGTAATCATAGCAATCGCTCCATCACCTGTTACGTTACAAGCGGTACCAAAGCTATCTTGCGCAATGTACAAAGCAATCATCAACGAAGTCAACGTGGTAGTAAATCCGAGCATAGACTCCATCAATCCCAGTGCCGCCATGACTGCTCCGCCCGGCACACCTGGTGCGGCAATCATCGTTACACCAAGCATCAAAATGAATGGAAACATCACGTCGAATGATGTCGTCATTCCGTTTAGCATCATGACTGCCATGGAACAGCTGACAAGCGTAATCGTGCTTCCAGAAAGATGGATCGTCGCACAGAGTGGAACAACGAAATCCGCGATCTTTTCGCTCACACCGTTTTTCTTGGTCTGGTTCAGTGTCACAGGAATGGTGGCCGCAGAGGATTGTGTTCCAATCGCTGTGAAGTAAGCGGGAAGCATATTTTTCATCAGCGTGAATGGGTTTTTGCGCCCCATCTGGCCCGCTACCAAGTACTGCACGAACAGATAGAATAGATGCAAGGCAATAATCATAACGAAAACTTTAACGAACACGGACAAAATCATCGTGACTTGTCCACCATAGGTCAGGTTGGAAAATACAGATAGGATATGTAATGGAAGCAACGGGATAATGACGGAAGCAATGAGCTTCTCTACGATATCTCTCAAGTCTACCATCACATTTTGCAGGGCGTTGCCTTTGATGACAGTCGCCCCTAGACCAAGGGTGAAGGCGAGCAGTAATGCTGTCATCACACCTACAATCGGCGGCATGTCCACCGTAAAGAACGGCTTCACCAGTGCTTTCTCTGGGTTGGCATACTGATTCGCCAGTCCACCTACCTCAAGAATGTGTGGAAAAATACTCGTACTGACCAAATAAGCAAGCGCTCCTGCAAGGATCGTAGATAAGTAAGCCACCCCTGTGGTTACCCCAAGCAAGCGCCCTGCCCCTTTGCCCAGCTCACCGATGCCTGGCGCGATAAATCCAATGATAATCAACGGAATCGCAAATCCGAGGAAATTTCCAAATAGGCCACTAAATGTAGCCAATCCTTTCACAACCCAAATTGGCGAAATGGAGCCAATCCCGATCCCAAGGACAATGGCGATCAGGATTTTGGGTAGTAAACCTAGCTGTTTCATGAATTGAACCCCCGTTACGTGTTGGTAAAAAACGTCCACGTGGAATGGACTGTGTCTCCTTTACATGGACTAATGAATAACAAGGTAACACATCCGGGATGAGATTGTCATGAATCATAAAAAAGTAATAATATTTAAATTAAAGAAAAACCCCCAATGAGCGTTGCTTACTCACTTGGGGGAACGATATTATTTGGCGCAAACCACTTGGCGAAATTCTTCTTCGATATGTGCCAGCACGCGCATGGCATCCGCGAGTTCTTTCTCATTCTTTTCTACGGTCAGTGTGTGACAACGTCCGAATTGCTTCGCTTGCTTCTCTTTGATCGCCGCCAGCTCTGGCTCATACTTCGAGAAAAATACAGCGAAATCCATCGCTCGCCTCGCCCCTAGCTGGAATGCAAAATAGGATAAGTGGCCCATTTCCGCTGGCGAAAGGCCACCCTCCTCTTCCATCCGCTTCACTACACGCAAGATTGCTTCCTTTCCGTATAGGATCGAAGGCTTTGGTTCCGCCGCTGCACTTTCCTGATAGATTCCTTTGTATAAACGAAGCGCATTTGCAACCAGCTCCTCCTCTGTCGGATTACCTACACGCTTTGGCGCTGTCCAATAATGGTAGGAAAAGAGGCCATCAAAGATTTTCTCAGCCTTCCACGCCAGGACAAACTGAGACAACGGCAGGCTGACAAAAGGAAAACCTGCGGGATCATGCACGTAGATCGATTGATCATCCATCTCGTACGCAAGAACAAAATGATCAGCGCCACCCAAGTACTGAGCATTTGGGTTATAAGTCAGGTAGCCCATATCAAGCGGTCCGAGCAACACGGGCCCCTTTTCCAAATCGCGCCGTAATTCCGCCAACGGTGGCTCGCCCTCCGCATCTCCTGACTTTTCCGTCCAACGAAAACCAAGCAGTTCTAGCGCATGACTGACACCACGGTCAGGAATCACTTGTCCGAAATAAATGACCTTCTGCTCCTCATACCAGATGGCTCCGACTCCTACGCCGGAGAGTACCTCGAGTACGGCAGGCGATACCTTCTCCCCAATTGTCTCCAAAAGCATTGATGATGAATTTGCGTAGCAGTAGTGGCCACTTCCAATGTACGGTAACATGCGTTTCTCCCTCTTTCTCGTCAATGTATGGCTTACCTATCATTGACTTCGGGTCGCATGTTTTTCTGACAACGCTTTGCAAAAACATTTCTCGTTCACGCGAAATATTTGCTGAAAAATTGTATCTTCTCACTCACGAAAGCATCATCTGATTCGCTGCTACCCATGATATGAGGATCATGCATGCAAAGCCCCATTAGCCACAATTGGCGAATACCTGTCATGAGAGACACCGCAGCCTGATCGTTTTCAGATAGGGGACGAACCTCGGTATATCCTTTTAGGAAAGCACGCCATAGCAATTCCACCAGTTCGTCATCTTCTTCGATCAATATTCGGCTCAGCTTGAAAGCAGCCAGATCATACGCCCGCCAACCATATCCGCACAGATCGAAATCAAAGTGGGTATAGGTGTTGTCCTCGCAAAAATTCGTATTAAAATTCCCTTGAAGGTCTCCGTGGCAAATCCCCCAGTCAAGTCCCGCACGGATATGCTCGTTCAGCTTGGATTCCAGCTCAATCGCCAGCCTTTGGAGAATTTGAAAATCTTCCTTCCGATGCTGCAGACGTGACTCGATGATAGCTAACGGGCGATGAATCAACGTCTTGACGTCCCACACCTCGCGAGCTTGTTGGGTGGAAAAACCTTCTGCTTTGACATGCAACTCAGCAACGGCTCTGCCAAACCGTGCGCTCAGTTCCTCGCTATCGATCTCCTGCTCCTTGCCACAGGCATAAGTGAACAGCGCACCAAAGCGATTGCCCTCTGCTACTTGCAGTCTCAAGACATGATTTCCTGAGCCGACCGCAATTGGCACAGAAACAGATACTCCTTGTCTGTTCAAATGGAGCAATAGATCCATCTCGAAAGCGACTGCTGCTTCCTCTGTTCGCCAATCGCTGCGATACAGCCTGAATATTCGTTTTTGATCGATCGTCTCCACGAGGTACGTATCGTTCATGCCTCGAAGCATGTAGTGAACCGATTGTATTTGTTCAGTTGGATATGCTTCCTGAAGTACTTTTTGTAATGCTTTTTCACAGATGGTTGAGTAGACGACGGGTAGATGCATAGTCATGCTGCTCCTTTTTGCTAAGTATTGGTAATTTATTAGGAAAGACGTGTGAATGTGGAAAAGGACACAGCAAGTAAAAAAGGACCTTGAATGGCTAAAGGCCGATCAAGGTCTGGTACAGGCTGCAACGATTTGTCCCCTTTGCTGAATAAGCTCTTCAAGGAATCGGGCAACATAAGTAAAAGAGTTATTTCTTTACTTTTCCCTTGATCTCGCGCAATTCCTCGAGGATCAGATCATATTTGTCGCTGTATTTGTCCAGCAAGTCTTGTAAACGCCCCTCGCGCTCGCGATTTGCTTTCATAATATAAAACAACAACCAGACAAACAAAGCAGCAAATGGCCCTTGCTGAAGTAATACGGTTGTTACTTGATCTTCCATGTTTGATCTCCCCTTTTGTCGCTGTACAGAACGAGTGTTCCCGCATCGTCCTTATCTGTATTTTGTACAAAAGGCTTGTACATAATTCGTTGAAAACAAAATTAATATCCATACTTTTCTTTTTCGCTCTCATTTAGTACAATAAATTTGTACATCCTCACAGGAAGGACTGGCTCGCTCATGCTATCTCAGCGCTTACGCACAGCTCGTAAGACAAAAGGTCTGACCCAGGAAGAGTTGGCAGAGCATGTCTGCACGACCAAGGGGACGATCAGTAACTACGAGAACAACCACAGCACACCACCGAATGACATGCTGCGGCAATTGGCTGATGTGCTGGACGTCACGACCGATTGGTTGTTGGGTCGCACAGATGAAGTCACGGCCTATCTTCTCCCAACAACAGAGCAGACAAATCAACGTTCGTTGGACGAGCTCTTGCAGGAAAAGATCGATGACCCGGACGACTACTTTTTCCTAGACGGGTATCTGGACGCTTCAGAAGAGGAGAAAAAAGAAATTCGCCGCTACTGGTACGACTTGAAGAAACAGTGGAAAGTCAGTAAAGTACGCGAAGAAAGACTTCCGTCTTTGTTTGACATCACGGAAGACATCAAAAAAAAATAACCCCAGTGCGGGGTTTTCTTTTCAGCGAAAAGTAGAACGTACGTTCCTCACCATTCATTTAGGAGGTTCTTGATGCTTCACTCCCTTTTGAAAGAAATCTGCGAACCGCAAACATGGCTCGAGAGTCGCGTGTACTTGCTACTTCAGCATCACGGCATCGATTCGCCCGAACAAATCGATCTGCATCTGCTGTGTGAGACGTACGGCATCGAGATCCATCGTATTTGCGGCAGGAGTCGTGCACACGCGCATCCTTTTTTGCCGGGACGTTATGTCATTGCGGTGGATGAGCGACTCGATCTGGCTACCCAACGGGTTAAAATCGCGCATGAACTCGGCCATTTGCTCCTTCATGAAGGCATTCAGCCCCAGAGCAGCGAATGGATGATTGACTGGCAAGAATCGCAGGCGAATCATTTTGCCGAGCATTTGCTGCTTCCCATTTACATGATGAGCCCCTTGCTTGCTGATTGTTCTCGCTACAACGCTCCAGCTATGTTGGCTCAGCGCTTTCAGGTACCGATGACTCTTGCTCGTGCCCGTTTTGAGCGCATACTGAGCCGTATGTATGCCAAAGGCTTTCCCGTCTATGGGTAAATTACGACGCTATTATGTAGGAGGCGAAACCTGATGAAACGAGTCTTTATTGCCGGAGATGCATACACGACTCATTTTTTTGATCTCGCCTTGGACCAAGACGAGGAGCTGTCGCTGTTACCCTCCTTGCAGGTAGCCAGCTATCACGTGGCCCGCTTTGCTCTCATCATGCGAGATGACGGCCTTCGTGGTCTCGGTATTTTTCCCGGAGACGCCCTCTTGATCTCAGACTTTTCGATGGAACCTGTAAAAGACAGACCTGTATTGATCCGACAGGAGGGGCAGTTCCTTGTGCGTATCGCAGCAGACGTCAATCCATTGGAATGTCTGTTTACAACCACACGCGAGCAAGACACCCCCATGCTACTCCCCTCGGAAAACATTCGCATTACAGGTGTTGTATCCGGTATTATTCCACGTTCATCATCGTAACCTCATTTAGCAGCCAATCCTTGATCGCTGCCACCGTTTGCTGCCACTGCTCCTGCGGGGTAATGGCAGCGGGCTGGTCGCCTTCCTGAGATCCATAGCTTCCGAACTGGGAGTGGTTCCCCCCTTCTATGGACATGTACACGGTACGCTCCGGCAAGTATTGCTTGCTCTCCTCAAACTTTTCTATATGGATCACACCGTCGCGAGATCCGAGTAAAGACAGCACAGGCAAATTCACCTTCTTCAAGTTCCCCTGACTGTTCGGATACGCTCCCAGCAAAAATACTCCACTGATTCGGTCCGGATGGTTTGCTGCGAATTGAGCTGCCATAGTACCACCGAGCGAATGTCCTCCGATGACAAACGTTTTATTCGGGTACGCCTTTAATACTTGTGTGGCTCGCGTCATATCACTTACAGCCAAATTCAGCGGCATTCGTGCGAGAAAAACATGGTAGCCGTAGCCTGCCAAAGCACGGGCAATCGGTGCATAGCTCTCCGGTTTGACCAGTGCTCCTGGATATAAGATGAGTCCCGGCTCGCGTGACTCCCCGCCTTGGAAAATAATCCAGTCATTCGTATCCATGACCGTAATCCCTTCACCGCCTTGCATGGCCGTTAATGCTGCCTGATCGGGTTGATAGGGTTGCAAATACCATATCGCCAGACAAATCGCTCCAAGTGTCACCAATACGAGTGCCTGAAACCATTTTTTGCGTGCTTGACTCATCCTACCCACCTCGTTTCCGTTCCCATGTATAGTTCTATATATTATGTCTCAAACCTAGAAAAAAACCGTCAGAGACAAAATCCCGACGGTCGTTAGTAATGGCTCCATCAGCCTTTTTCCTTCTGTCGCTCCCGAAAACGGCGCACCTTCATCAGGTTTCCGCACATTTTGTCATCACACCAGCGGCGCACCCGGTTGCGGCTTTCATCATAAAACACCCAGCGGCAATCCTCGTTGTCACATATTTTGATTCGCTCCAAATGCTGCTGGGCAAGCAGCTCCGCGAAAGAAGCCGCAATTTGTGCCATGACGAGAGGCCAGCCCTCTGTTGAGCTGGATTGCTTTTGCCCGTAGCCGCCCTCCTCATCTACATACAACACCTGTATATGAAAAGGGGCCTGAGCCAAAGCTCTGTTCAATTCCGCAAGATCGTCCTCTTGGATTCGGTCTCCACGGACAACAGCTTCCAGCATACGTCTCAAACGTTCGCGCAGCTGCAAAAGGGAAGCGGCACACTCCTCATTTATCGGAAGCGGAGCGGTTAGCTTGTATGTTTGCAAAAAGGATGACAG
The DNA here is from genome assembly GCF_013332495.1 of Brevibacillus sp. HB1.2. Classification (NCBI taxonomy): domain Bacteria; kingdom Bacillati; phylum Bacillota; class Bacilli; order Caryophanales; family Paenibacillaceae; genus Brevibacillus; species Brevibacillus sp. HB1.2. The sequence goes on from NZ_JABMIU010000010.1 coordinate 151,212, forward strand.
CCATTCCTGGTTCTCCAAACGATTTTCCGCACGACCAGAACCACGCCAATCCCGCCAATCACTATTTAAAAAATCGATACAAAGCCAGTCCATGTCATTATCTCTCCTGACGAAACCCTACATTTTTCTCTCTTGTATGACTATACAGAATATGGTAATATCTCTTTGTAACTATCGTAATCAAATTAACTGGTTACATCTTCATTTCTTACTGCTATTATAGCGTTTCATCAATCTGTTTCACAGACGAGGAGGAAGCGTATGAATCGGAAGGATTTGCTTTTGCATGGATGGGAATGTACGTATGACAAGGAAGACTGGTATCCACCCTTAAAAGAAGCGCTTTCCAGAGTATCAGCAGCCGAGGCCAGCTGGCGCCCTGTGGGAGAAGCAGCCAACACGATCTGGGAAAACATCAGCCACCTTCTTTATTACAAAGAACGCCTGTTGCATCGTCTATTGGGCACTGAATTTCCTAGCTCGGCTGAGACGAACGATGATACCTTCATCCCGTCCGGCGGTCCGGATGACGAAGACGCTTGGCAAGCTACCCTCTTGCGCATGGAAAGCGTCCATCGCCACATTCATGAAAAGCTTTCCTTGCTGACGGATGAGGATTTAAACCAGACGGCTACTTATACGCCCATTTACCAAACCGTGATGAGTCTGGTCCTGCATGATGCGTTTCATACGGGACAAATTGTCCAAATTCGCAAGTTACAAGGCTCTTGGCCTGCCAGACGCTCATTTGAATAACAAAATTTCACATTGATTAATCATAAACAATCCTTTATAGTTGATAAATCACATAATTTCATACATGTTATCCTCATCTTTCACGGTGAGGATAGAGGTCGCGGCTTTTATATCATCCTGTACGAGATTCAGAGAAAATCAATGACTCCAGGTAAGGAAAATCCGCCGAAGCTCATATCGCGTCTCTGTGCGATTGGGTTGGGGCTGTACTCGAAAGGGGCAGAACTGTCACGTTTGCATGCCAAGCAAGCGTGGTGAGCTATCTTCAGTGAAGGCTTGGTGGGGATTGGATGATACCGCCCTATGCCATTTTTTTGGCTATGGCGGTTTTTTCGTTTCCGACCTTCCTTCTCAAAAATCAAGAAAGGTCGTGCAAGTAGCTTATGTCACAAAATCAATTGCAACGTGGTTTAAAAGCCCGACACCTGACGATGATCGCCATCGGCGGCTCGATTGGGACGGGATTGTTTCTCGCGAGCGGAGGCTCGATTCATTCCGCCGGACCTGGTGGAGCTTTAGTTGCCTATCTCGCCATTAGTATCATGGTTTACTTTTTAATGACCAGCTTGGGGGAAATGGCGGCCTTCATGCCTGTTTCTGGTTCGTTTTCGACCTATGCCACACGGTTCGTCGATCCATCTCTCGGCTTTGCTCTCGGCTGGAACTACTGGTACAACTGGGCCATTACCATTGCCGTCGAGCTGTCAGCTTCCGCACTCATTATGAAATATTGGTTCCCGGATACCCCAGCGATATTGTGGAGCGCTTTGTTCCTCGGATTGCTGTTTGCCTTGAATCTCCTGTCTGTGAAAGCCTATGGAGAATCTGAATATTGGTTCGCCTTGATTAAAGTAGTAACGGTAATCGTCTTTATTATTGTTGGTGTGTTGATGATTTTTGGCATTATGGGCGGCCAAGCAGTCGGCCTCCAAAACTTCACCAAAGGCGACGCGCCATTCAATGGCGGCTTCATGGCCCTGCTCGGTGTCTTTATGATTGCCGGATTCTCTTTCCAAGGGACAGAGCTCGTTGGTGTCGCAGCTGGGGAGAGCGAAGACCCTGCCCGCAACATTCCGAAGGCCATCCGTCAAATTTTTTGGCGCATCCTACTCTTCTATATCCTCGCTATTTTGATCATCGGGTTGTTGGTTCCATACGATAATCCAAATCTGATCAGTGGCGACCTTACGGATATTGCGATCAGTCCGTTTACGATTGTTTTTGAAAATGCCGGATTTGCTTTTGCAGCATCCGTCATGAATGCCGTTATTCTTACGTCTGTATTGTCTGCTGGAAACTCTGGCATGTACGCCTCTACACGCATGCTGTGGAACTTGGCGAAAGAAGGAAACGCACCAAAATGGTTCGCAAAAGTAACAAGTAACGGCGTACCGATCAATGCCTTGATCTTGACTGCGCTCGTCGGCGCCCTTGCTTTTCTGTCCTCTCTGTTTGGGGAAGGCGAAGTGTACGTCTGGCTTCTAAATGCTTCCGGTATGTCAGGTTTCATCGCTTGGCTGGGCATTGCCATTAGTCACTACCGTTTCCGTAAAGCGTTTATCGCTCAGGGTCGTGACTTAAGCGAATTGCCTTATCGGGCAAAGTGGTTCCCGTTTGGACCGATTTTTGCCTTCATCATTTGCTGTATCGTTATTATTGGGCAAAACTACTCCGCATTCATGGGTGGAACGGTTGACTGGTATGGCGTCCTGGTCTCTTACATTGGCCTGCCACTCTTCTTAATCGTTTGGCTCGCTTATAAAATTACCAAAAAGACCGAGCTCGTCCCTCTTGAACAAGTAGACTTCAGCATGGATGAGCACACGAAATAATCGAAGAAATAAGTACGGACTTCCGTTCAGATAACGGAAGTCCTTTTTCATGTTTGCCAGCATATTAAAAACTGCCCAAAAATTGCCGATAGTATAGACAAGAAGCCATTGAGATCCGTTTCCTTCCGTTCTCACAACTCATACCAGTCATCTGATATAAGGTAACCAGATCTCCTGCCATCACGACTGAACATGAATCCATGTGAGGAGAGTAGAACATGCACATCCAATCGAATACCCGCTACCTAACCCCCCAGCTTTCAACTAACCAACTTGCACCCAAAATGGTGACAGGAACTCGTCTAGCATTGCCCGAGAACGATACAGTAGACCTTCGTTCTCACAAGGCACGAGAGCTCCCTGCTGATGTCATCGAGCATCACAGTGTCCAATTTTTCTTTAACACAGAGATTAATGAGCGTTTGGATAAAATTTTTGCAGATAAACCACCCGAGGCTCGCAAAGCCTTTGACCACATCCTGGAGCAAAACTTTTTCAACTCCCCATCCACCTACTCCGATGAAGAAAGAGCTGCTTTGGTAGAAGTCGGTTTAACCCAAGGCAAATATTTGGCAGACCAATACATGGCTGATGAAAATGCTGCTGAATTTTTGGATACCCTCCATTTGCTCGCTGGCGTTGCCAAAACACGAAAGGTTGACCCTGCAACCGGCAGTGTCAGCTACGTAGAGCTTCCGCAAAAACCACATGGGGCGCCGAGCGACTATGTTAACCCGTCCAAGCTGATGGAGCGGTATGACCCGGAAGCCTACAAAAAAATGCATGCGGCTACCAATCAAACAGAGAAAGTAAGCATGCTGATTCAATTCGTCAAAAAGCTGCAACATCGACCAGACTGGATCTCTCAATACCGGAACGAACAAGCTACGCTTCTTTCCGATTTAAAAAATACGAAAATCACTAACCGCTTTGAGAATGTAAATACAAAGGACGACACTGAATTTGTTCGTCGAATGAATACGCTCGCTGAAAATGCTTCCTTTTCTACCTTCACACCATTGCTTCAAACGAATCTTGCCTCTTTTATGAAGATCTTGACCAAGAAAACAAGTTAACTACACAAAGATGATGGACACAGCCTCCTCCCGAACTTCCCTGGGACTGGGGCTCTTTTTTTGTGTAGCTGATGGACATACTAACCCGTAAAGGAGGGGACGAACATGTATGACAATCTCGAAAACGACCTGCCTGATTTCAAACAACTGGATGACAGACTGATCGCTCAACCTCCTACTAGCCTCATAATCGCAATCCGTACCAATCTAGACAAGGAACCAAATGACGTCGACAATCCGTATGTGCAGCAAGACTCTACACCCACTGGACAAAATAAGGGGGAAGCAAATGACTGATCGCAGCTCAAAGGAAAAACCGGACATGGGTTATAACGGAAGCAATATGCATGGTTATTCCCTTACAGCAAAGGAAGGGACATTGGACCAAACTGACAAGTCAGCTGCGGCAAAAAAAGAAAACAGGGACAAAGAATAGTTCTTTTCCCGTCACGATGAACAAATCCCCTTTGGGGAAACAGGCAGATACTCACTTTGCCTGTTTCCTGAAGGGGATTCTTTTGGATTTCTGATCAAGAACATGGTGAAAGAACATTTTCTTATTGACGAAACTCTATTGGAAATATATACTTTTCATGGATTTGATAATGAGAATCGTTATCAGATTCTTGTATATATGATCAGGAGGTTGCCCCATGAAATCCAGGCTCTTCAAACACATTTACAGCACAACATTAGTCACTTCTCTCCTCACAGGTGGCGCCCATATGGCTCTGGCCGCACCACTCGTGGCCACTGCTGAACAGACGGATGTTTCCCCTTTGTCGCTAGATTTCGCAGTCGAACAGGCAATAAAGAACAGCGTTGATCTGGAGGTGCTTCGGCTTGACTTAGATATTACGAAGCACGAAACATCCATCACATTGAGAGAAAAAGCAGAAATCAAAAAAGCCGACATCATGTCACTGGCTGATGCAAAAAAGAAATTCGAAGACGCTGCCAAAGCAGTCAAAGAAGTGGTTGTCGATGAAGTCGCCCTGAATACGCAAAAAAACACCATTCAATTGCAAGTGCAAAAAGCATTCTTCGAAGTCCAATCATTAGACGCCAAAATCAAATCGCAGAAGAAAAGCTTGCAAAGACAGTACTGGTTGGACTCCCAAGAAACAGAAGCTCACAAAAATCTTGCTGCACTAGAAGCCAGCTACAAGCAAGCATTGGCCAAACTCAACGATTTATTGAATGAAAAAGCGGACAGACAATGGAAAATGATCGCTACTGATCTGACCCAACACGAGTTGCTTTCCTTAGAGCAATTGCAAGCAAAAGCTTATGAAAATCGTCCTGAAATGATCAAAGCACAAGCAGAAATAGACTTTGCCCAAGTAAGAATTGATTACACAGCAGAGTATTCCGCACTCAGCACACATAAAGGTACAATCGCAAAAAATGAGCACAAAAAAGCGGAACTGCAAAAACAAAAAACACAAAAGAAAATCGGTCAAGAAGTAAGTGACAACTATACGAAGGTACTGACAGCGAAAAAGGCATTAGAGGAAAGTACAACAAAGAAAGAAACCGCATTGGAGCGCTATCAGGCAACAATCGATCAATATAGATTAGGAAAAGCATCGATGAAAGAACTGATGGAAGACGAAGCACACCTGTTTGACTCCGAAGCAAAAGCAATCGAATCGGTTTATCAATACAATCTCGCTGCTACCACCTTGAATCAGTCGACTGGTTATTAATATTTCGTATAACGAAGGATCTCATATATTCATTTAAAATAAAGGAGGCTTCATCCCACAGGGTGAAGCCTTTACTCATTTATTAGCCTCTCAAAAACTCCCGGCATCACCAGACGACCACCGTCTACACCAAAATCCTCTATAAACCACCAAGCCGATAGCACACTATGGCAATACGCCCACGCCAACACTCTCTCTTTTTGCAAAGACAGCGCCTTCGTCAGTCCATCGACCCGCTGTTTCATTACTTCTTCTACCCCATCCTTTGGCAAATGGTTCAGCAAAAACGGAATCACCTCATACTCCGTCTCCCCGATCAGCCCCTTTGGATCAATTGCCAACCACGGCTCTCTTTCTGCGCGCAAAATATTTTCATGATGCAGATCCCCATGCAGCAGGCACTGTTCTTTTTGTGTGGAGAGAAGCTTTTTGTACCATTGCATGGCTCGCTCCACCATTTGCTCGGGAATCGGTCCTGTCCCCCCTTGGAAATGTGGACGAATCTTTTCCAGTCCCACAGCCCAGTCCGCTATCGTTGGAAACGTAGACGCAAGCTTGCCAGCGTTCGAAACGGGGGTATGCATCCTTTTAATCACGTCCGCCAAGCATTGAATTCGTTCTTCTTCGCTGCTCAGCTTGTCCAGTGTCTCCCCTGGCATGATGCGCTCCAAAAGCATGATCTCTTTTTCCTCGTCAGCATCGAGTAGCTGCACCATCCCCCGCCCCGCAAAAGCCCGAATCGCCGTCAGCTCTCTCTGCCAGTCCAGTCCAGGCACGCCCAGCTTCAGCACTGCGTTTCTCCCATCCTGCAACACAACAGATGCGACAAAGTTATAAGAGAGCGGAAACGGCTCAAGCACTTTTAAAGACCAACGTGCTTCGCATTCGGCAATCAGCTCATGAAAGGAATCCAGCCAAAGACGTCCCTCTTCTTTATGTATGCCCATAATTGTTTGGGTAAATTGGGTTGGCAATGAAATCATTAGGAACCCCCTCCTCGAACTACTAGCAAAACATCCTCTTGCCCCAGCTTTCAAGCTGTTCCCCTACCACAGCCGCTTCTTCCCCCCAACAACTACTCATAAAAAAGGGAGCAGCTTGAAAGCCGCCCCCCTTTATTTCCCGGAAAATGTTTAGGACAGCCGTCCCATCAAGCGCTCCATACGTTCCAGCGCCTTTTTCAATTGCTCCATCGATGTTGCATAAGAACAACGGATATGCCCCTGTCCGCTTTCGCCGAACACGTCTCCAGGTACAACAGCTACCTTTTCCTCCATCAGCAGCTTCTCCGCAAACTCAGAAGAACTGAAACCTGTAGAAGCTACAGACGGGAATGCGTAGAATGCTCCGTCCGGCTCGTGGCAAGTCAATCCGATTTGACGGAATCCATCTACCACATAATTGCGGCGCTGACGGTAGCTCTCAATCATTCGTTCCATATCAGAGCGTCCATGACGCAGGGCTTCTAATGCAGCCATCTGAGCCATCGTCGGTGCACACAGCATGGTGTACTGGTGGATTTTCAGCATGCCTGCGAGCAAATCAGGCGACGCGCAAACATATCCCAGACGCCAGCCGGTCATCGCGAACGCTTTGGAAAAACCGGAGATCAGGATCGTCCGATCTTTCATCCCTGGCAGAGCCGCGATACTATCGTGCATTCGACCGTAAGTAAGCTCTGCATAAATCTCATCAGAGATCACCATAAGGTCGTGCTTTTCAATGATCGGCAAAAGTGTTTTCCACTCTTCAGCCGTCATGGTCCCCCCAGTCGGGTTATTTGGATAGCAGAAAATGATTGCTTTTGTACGCGCGGTGATGTGCGTCTCCAGCTCTTGCGGTGTCAGCTTGAACTCGTTTTCCATCGTAGTTTTCAGGAAAACCGGCACCCCGCCAGCCAAGCGAATGACTGGTTCATAGGAGACATAGCAAGGCTCCACGACCAATACTTCATCACCCGGATCAAGAATGGCACGCAGTGCGATATCAATCGCTTCGCTGGCACCAACCGTCACGAGAATTTCTGTCTCTGGATGATAGCTGACAGAGAAACGTTCTTCCAAGTATTTCTGAATTTCCACGCGCAATGGCAGCATACCTGCATTGGATGTATAAGCTGTATGTCCACGCTCCAGGGAAGAAATCGAAGCTTCTCTCATGCGCCAAGGAGTGACGAAATCAGGCTCCCCTACGCCCAAGGAAATGACTCCCTCCATCGATGCTGCCAAATCGAAAAAGCGGCGAATGCCTGATGGCTTCAACGACTGAACTGTATTGGATAAACGGTTTTTGACTTTGACTTGTGTACTCACGGCGTAACCACCATCCTGTGATCTTCGTCACGATCTTCCAGCTCAATACCATCGTGCTTGTAACGTTTCAAAATAAAGTGTGTAGCTGTTGAGACAACTGAATCGAGAGTGGACAGCTTTTGCGAAACAAAAGTGGCTACCTCTTTCATCGTTTTGCCTTCCAAAATAATCGACAAGTCATAGCTTGCACCAGACATCAAGTAAACAGCCTTCACTTCTGGGAAACGGCAGATTCGCTCCGCCACTTCATCAAAACCAACATCGCGCTTCGGCGTGACTTTCACGTCAATCATGGCGTTCACGTACGGATGATCGTCCACACGCTCCCAGTTCACCAGCGCTGGATATTTAACAATGACCTTTTCGGCTTCCAATGCTGCAATCGTCTGCTCAACGACGTCGGTCGGCTCTCCGATCATTTTTCCGATTTGCTCAGCGCTCATGCGACTGTCTTCTTCCAACAGGTGCAACAGCTCTCTTTGCTTCAAGCGATCCATGCCCCACCACTCCAGTTTTCTCTTTATTTTTTGTACATAAGTGCGTGTTCAAGTAGTCGACTTTTTGAACAACGGCATCATGCAAAAAGCCTCAGCAACCAGACTCATGATTTACATGAATCCGATTGCTGAGGCGAAGGTATCGCGGTACCACTCAGCTTTTTTGCCTCTCTCACAAAAGGCAAACTTGTGCTGTCTACAAAGACATGCGCCCCATAACGTGGGCCATCCGCTGCTTTCTACTTGGCATTTTCAAAAGCAGAGCTCCAAGGTGGCTTTCAAAAAGAGTTCGCGGCTGCCCTCTCAGCTAACAGGCAACTCTCTGGACGTCAAAATCCCTTTTTTACTTTCCTTTTCACGGCTGTGTTGGTTGTTTTATTGAATGTCTCAGATTATAAATGAGGTTTTCTCTCATTGTCAACCAACAACTTCTGTCTTCTGAACCTCTTTCAAACCAATAGGCAACCAGACGCGAAACACCGTCCCTGTTCCCAGGCTGCTTTGTACGTCAATTTTTCCCCGATGATTTTCTACGATGGATTGGGTGATCGACAACCCCAAGCCAGCACCTCCGCTTTTGCGTGCGCGTGAGGATTCAATCCGGTAGAAACGGTCGAATACATGTGGGACATGCTCCGGTGCGATCCCGGCCCCATTATCTCTAATCATCAGTTCAATCCCATTGGAAAGCTTTCTCAATGTAAGCTCGATCTCACCGTTCACAGGTCCAGTATGCTGCACCGCATTTTGAAACAGATTAAGAATGACTTGCTTCATTCCGTCACAGTCAAAAGTAGCCGAAACATTCGATTCTACGCGGAAATGAACGTTTCGGTCACCGGCCAGAACCATGAGCTGCGATTCCATACTGTGCACGACCGCGTCCAACTGCCCTTCTTGCAAAAAGAAAGCAGGTTCCCGATCCATCCGAGCCAGGTACAGCAAATCGTTGACGAGTTTGTTCAGCCGCTCTGTCTCGCCGTGCATGCTTTTCAATGCTTTCTGCAAATGTTCGGGATTTGCCGCCGCACCGCGCAGCAGCACCTCCAAAAAACCATGGATGGATGTCAGCGGTGTTCGCAATTCGTGAGAGGCATCCGCCACAAAGCGTCGCATCCGTTCTCCAGCCTCTTGCTCGATTTTAAAGGAGGTTTCCAACCGCTCCAGCATTCCATTAAAGACCGCCGATAATTGATCAATCTCCATCTGACCTTGATCCATCGGCAGTCGTTCATCCAAATTACCCGCATTGATCCGTTCAACTGTAACCTCAATACGCGAAAGTGGATTCAGCGTACGACGGAGCACAGGCACATAGGTTAACAAACCAATGAGCAAGGCGAGTGCAGATGCAGAGAAGAAAATGATCAACTGTGGAAAGAGAACTTCCCGCATCGAGCCAACAGGTGTACTCAGTTGTACGATTCCTTGCAGCTGTTCAGGTGATTTGATAGGTGCCAGCACGACCAAATAATCCTTCCCAGTGCTACCTTCCAAAATTTTGTATTTAAAACTACATACGCCACTAGCTAAGATCTCACGGTATAAACTCTCAGGAAAGCGCGGGGAATACCCTTCGGTCGGATTCGCAAACAGCTCCGTCACGTTGGCGTCATTGTCAATAAAGGCATACTTGATATCGGGTGTACGCAAGGAAAGCAACGCGCTGACATACTGATCGTTTTTCGGGAGCGTTTCCGTGTCTTCCAAGACCTGATAAGGAACGGTAACTGCCAGATTTAACAGGCTTTCCGCTTTGCTGCGATACAAGAACTGCTCCATCAATAAGTATTGAATCATGCCGATTAGAAGCAGCAACCCGGATAAGATAAATAACGAACGTGACAATAGCTGGTAGCGCAAAGAGTTCGGTTCTAGGAAGGCGGCCCATTGATTGTTTCGATTCATCGTCATACAAAATCAACCCGATAGCCCGCACCGCGCAATGTGCGAATGATCCGATGCTGACGATCGTTCAGTTTGTCACGCAGGGAGCGGATATACACCTCGACAATATTCTCCTCCCCACCGAAATCATAGCCCCACACGTTATCCAGAATCATGGGTTTACTCAACACCAAGCCGTGATTCGTCACCAAATATTTCAGCAAAGAGTATTCCGTTGGCGATAGCTCCAGAAGCGTGTCCTCGTAGCTAATCTCCTTTCGTCTGTCATCGATCTGGAAGGGGCCGAGATGCACCTTGGAGAGCAGATGCGGGTAATGATTGCGAATGCGAGCATGGATACGGGCAAGCAGCTCCTCAAAGCTAAACGGCTTGATCATATAATCGTCGGCACCCAGCGTCAGACCTTTTACCCGATCCTCCACGTCTTCTCTGGCTGTTAGCATGATCGTTGCTACATTCTGTATCTTTTTCAGCATCCGGCATACCTCGAAGCCGTCCATACCTGGCATCATCACATCGAGAATGACGACATGGGGCTGATGCTCCTTCACCATGGTCACCGCGGTCATCCCATCTTGTGCCGTCAATACTTGGAAGCCTTCATTTTCAAGACCCATCTCCAAAAATTGCAGGATGGTCGGTTCATCATCGACAAGCAATATTTTAACGCCTTTGTTTAGGCTCATTTTTTTCACCTCACCTCTATTTTACCTGAACAGGCCAAGAGTAGCTGAATGTTTGCTGAATATGCCCTGAGTACGAGCTGAAAGCTTTTTACAGAATAACAAACCAAAAAATGTAAATTTAACATAAAAAACGTTGATACTTCACTTACCATTGCACTTTCAACAAACTTTCAGCCAGCTTTCAAGACCCACTCAGCTTCCTCTCTCATAATGATCCCTGCGTAGTCAAATACATACGACTCAAGTCTGAACACTTCAAAAACATGGAGGTTATACAATAATGAAAAAGAATTCGGTTATCCTGACAGCTTCAGTTGCCACTCTCGTGGTCGGTATCGGAGGCTACATGCTCTATGACTATTTCGTGGGAAACCATGTGGAGATTCAGCCTGCAGCTGCGGTAACCACAGCCTCATCTACCGGATCCTCAACAGCTCTGACAGCAGATCAACTGAATAAAAAATGGACGATTAATGATCAGTCCAAAGTCTATTTCTCCGTAACGACGTCGAAAGAAACGGTAAACTTTGAAATGGACGGGATTACCGGCAGCTGGGATGTGAACCTCTCTGCACCAGATCAAATGAAAGCAACAGCTTCCGCTGACTTGAATCAGCTGAACTCCGGTAATGAAAAGCGCGACACCCATATTAAATCTCCTGATTACTTTGATACTGCCGTGCACCCAGCTGCTACTTTTGAAGCGAAATCTTTTGAGAACTGGCCAACGGCATGGACAGAAGGACAAAAGGCTTCGTTCACCATCAATGGTGTCCTGACTGTAAAAGGAATTGCCAAAGACGTGAAAATTAATGCTGACGCGATTTATTCCCAAGGCAAGCTACAGTTGGAAGGAACGTCCATCGTAACGTTTGGTGACTTCGGATTGACCAGCCCTCATACAATCGTGGCCAAAACGGAAGAAAACATTAACATTACATTACGACTCGCGCTGGATGCTGTTTAATCAATCGCTTTTCGCAGGAACTGCTTCGAGAGACGTCTGACATTCACAGACGTCTTTTTTCACATATTTTTACATTGTGATATTGACATTGTTAATTCGATATCATACCATAAAAGCATGATAACAGATTCGAGTAAACGGAAAGGATGATCTTGTGAGTACGTCTCCCCTTCGAGCCAAACGCATCCACTATCGGACCAAAAAGTACCGCTCGCCGGATGGACTTCCAACAGATATTTGTCTCTTTACGATCCTTTCCATCCCGCGCCAAACGAAAACCAAATCGCTGCCACACAAGCAATTGGCCGTTCTTTTAATCAAGCGAAAAAGCGATATATTTGGAGAGCAATGGGCCTTGCCTGGCGGGTTTTCCCATGAATCGGAGACACTGGACGAATGCGCCTATCGTGAGCTGAAAGAAGAGACGAATATTGATCGCGATGTACACATCGAGCAGTTAAAGACGTACTACAAGCCGGGAAGAGACCCTCGTGGTTGGATCCCGAGTGTTGCCTATGTCTCCCTCGTTCATGAAGATTTATTGAAGCACGCACAGGCAAACGACGACGCATCGGACGCGCAGCTGTTTCCGATTGAGGAAGCCTTTGCGCTCAACCTTGCTTTTGACCATCGTGAAATTTTAACTGACGCCTTACAGCGAGTTCGTGAGCAGATGCTGCAAACGACTATTGCCAAAGCGTTTTTGCCAGATGAGTTTACCTTGAGTGAGCTGCTGCAAGTGATTGAGACTGTCGTTCCATCCTTTTCGGCAAAAGATCGCGGTAATTTTGAGCGTCGCTTGCTTGCGACAACCCGACGACAAGGACTTCTCGAGCCAGTTCTATCGGCTGACGGACAGCCTGTCTACTCGACCGAGTTTTCGAATTCGCCAGCCAAGCTCTATCGCTTTACTGGCTTTACCCCAATTGCCATGATTTACTGAGCAAGGACACTTTCTCGGTGCTGATCAGCTGACTTTTTGAACGCACAAATTCAGGAGGTTTTTGCCATGAAAGCTTTGATTGTGATCGACTACACGAATGATTTCGTCGCGACAGATGGTGCATTGACTTGTGGTGAGCCTGGTCAAGCTATTGAAGGACGCATTGGAGAATTGATCCGCGACTTCCTCGCAGAAGGCGATTTTGTCGTCATGGCAGTCGACGCACATCGCGAGCAGGACCCGTACCACCCTGAGACAGGCCTCTACCCTCCGCATAACATTATCGGTACGTCTGGCCGGAATTTATATGGCAGCATTCAGGAGATTTACGAGGAATTCGAAGATACGATTCACTGGATGGATAAGACGCGCTACAGTGCTTTTCAAGGCACCGACCTTGCGCTATTGTTGCGCACGAGAGGTATCACTGAGATTCATCTGGTAGGTGTCTGCACGGACATTTGTGTATTGCATACAGCGATTGAAGGCTTCTATAATGGATTTTCTGTCGTCATCCACGAGGATGCCGTAGCGAGCTTTCTTCCAGAAGGTCACAAATGGGCTCTCGGTCATTTTCAGAACCAGCTTGGTATGACTGTCCGCAAAAAATAACAGGCTCATGGCGAATAGGAGGCAATCTTCATGCGAATTGGCATTTATGGCAGCAGCTTTGATCCCATCACGTACAGCCATTTGTTCACGGCAGCGACCGTCGCTCATCGGAGACGACTGGATAAAGTCATTTTCGTACCATGCTCTTCAAAGCGTCATGATAAAAAATTGCAGACAGAGGACATCCATCGCTTGCACATGCTCAAACTGGCTTTGGCAAGCAGTACACACAAAACAAACAAGTATGGCGAACCACTTTTCGAAATTTCTACAGTCGAGATGGATGCCTTGCCAGGTGAAACCTATACGTATGATACGATGATACACATGAAAAAGAAGTACCCGAACGACGAGCTCTTTTTCATTATGGGATCGGATTTGTTAGAGGGGCTGTCGAACTGGGGCAACGCTGAAAAGCTAGTCGCAGGCTTCAACTTCATCGTGATGTCGCGCGAAGGCTATCCGACCGCTGACCTGATTGCGGAGGACGCGCTGCTGCGCAATCACGACGAGCATTTTCTCATTATGAGCAAGGGCATCAACATGGGAATCAGCTCTACCTATATCCGAGACGAAATCCGCAAAGGCGGAGACCCCAGCTTCCTGTTGCCAGATGCTTGCCTTCAGTACATTTATGAAAAAGAAATCTACAAAGAGCCCTACGTATAAATCCAAAAAGAAAAACAGCCGAACCTGAAAAGGGTCGGCTGTTTTTGTCGTCTCCATCAACGATTGAGAGTATTGGCAATTGCAGGCTGTCTTATCTTTTTCTGATAGTTCACCAAGTAAATACTGCACACGATCAATACCAGACCAGCAATGAGCGAATACGTAATCGGCTCGTCCATAAAAATGGTACCAGTGACGACTGCGATGAGCGGCACAAGAAACGTAAAGGCGGCCACCTTGCTCGCTTCGCCTGCATTCACGAGCCCAAAGTAAATGACAATGGCAATCGGTACCCCAAATGTAGCGCCATAGCTGAGACCGATCAGATACGGAACATTCCAGACAATGTCGGACCAGCTCTCTACGCCTGTCCCCAAAAGAGTTAAGGCCGCGCCACCGATGATGCATTGCATGGCAACCATCCACAGCGAATCTACCTTGGCACTGACTTTTTTCACATAGATCACGCCCAACGCCCACGTAAGAGCCGTCAACAAACCTAAAATGACGCCCACGATGGAAACCTGTCCAGTCAGTCCATCTGCACTGACCGCAAGTATCCCGAGGAATCCCATGATCAGCCCAATGACCTTGAGGACCGTCATGCTCTCACCCAACCACAACCAAGCAAAGAGTCCTATCAAGATTGGCTGGAAGTATACCAACACAGAGAATAATCCACCTGGCAAATATACGAGTCCAACCGTCTGAATGCCGTAAAAGCACAAGGTATTCAGAAAGGCAGATATACAATAGCGCAACCAGTTTTCACGCCAGTTGATCTTTTTCCATTTCGGTAAAATGAATAAAGCGAGCAGAAGTCCGCCAATCAGCGAACGCATTCCTGCGAATAAAATTGGTGGCGTATAGGCGAGTGACATTTTGTAGATCGACCAGCTTAAACCCCACATCAATACCAAACTTGCAATAGCGACAACAGTCTTACCCGAAAACTTTCCCACGAGGGGCCTCCCTTTCTAGCTGCACACTTGCTCTTCTGTTTTTGTCCGCCTCTTATAGTACCACACAAAAGAAGAAGCCGGATGTTCTCACCCGGCTTTGCTTCCTGCCATATTATTGCAGCTCTTGGCGCAGGAACTGGTCGAAAGCATCTGTCGGAAGCGGCTTGCTGAACAGATAGCCTTGACCATGGTCGCAGCCATTTTCCTTCAAAGCCGCTACTTGATCATGGAGCTCAATTCCCTCTGCGATGACATTCATATTGAGACTTTGCGCGATCGTGACAATCGCTTTTACAATCGCTTGACTCTCTTGGTTGTGATGAATGTCGCGAATAAATGAGGCGTCAATTTTGATTGTATCGACTGGCAAGCTCTTAATATAACTAAACGAGCTATAGCCTGTCCCAAAATCATCAATTGAAATTTGGATGCCGATGTCCCGAATCTGCTGCAGGACTGCCGTCGCCTCTTCCATTTTGACAAAAATACTCTCCGTAATCTCGAGCTCTAGCCAATCAGGGGACAGATTTGTTTCCCGAAGAATATCCTTGATCATCTCGACCAGATCTTTTTGATAGATCTGTCTCGCAGACAAATTCACAGAGACCTTCAGGGTATATCCTTGATCGTGCCAGAATTTATTTTGTTTGCACGCCTGTTTCAAAATCCATTCCCCAAGCGCCAGAATCATCCCTGTCTCCTCAGCGATAGGAATAAAACGATTCGGCGGGATGATGCCCAGCTCTGGATGCACCCATCTAACGAGCGCCTCCATGCCAGTCATCGCGCTTGTCATAATATCGATTTTGGGCTGGTAGTAAATTTGGAACTGCTCTTGTTCAATGGCTTTTCGCATCTCATTTTCCATCAAGATACGCTCCAGCGACTTCGCTTCCATCGTCGGATCGAAAAAGTCATAGCCATTCTTCCCGCGCGATTTCACTGTATATAAGGCCGTATCGGCCCGTTTCAACAAATCTTCGGGATTGTCCCCATCTTGCGGGTACAAGGCGATGCCGATGCTGCACGACACGTTGAACACATGACCCTCCAATTCAAACGGCCGCTGCAACTGATTCATGATCTGCTCTGCCAATGCAGACGCTTCGCTTCGATCTTGCAGATGGTTCTGCATAATCGTAAATTCGTCTCCACCCAACCTGGCCACGACATCTCCTGGCTTGAGGCATGCCTGTAGACGCTTTGATGCTTCGATCAGCAACATATCCCCAACATCATGACCGAACGAATCGTTCACATCCTTGAAGCGATCCATGTCCAAAAACAGCACAGCCAGATTCGATTGGAAACGCTTGGCCTGCATCATTTCCTTGCTGAGCTGTTGAACATACATCCGTCGATTCGGCAAGTCTGTCAACGCATCGTGGTAAGCCAAGTGATGAATCGTCTCTTCGGACTGTTTCCGGTCTGTGACGTCACGGGTAACGAGGAGCAGCTTGGTCACATTTCCTTCTTCATCCGCTATCGGATTGATTTTGCTTTCTGTCCAGATAACATCGTTTCTTTGGGTGTTAATCCGGCACTCTACCATGTACTCTTTACGTGTAGAGAAGGCATGCTGAATCGCATAAGCAAAAATATCTCGGTCATCCTCCACAATCCACTCGAACAGGTTATGGATTTCCTCATCAGGAACGGTATGCTCCCATACCCGCTTGTGAGATGGAGACAAATAGAGAAACTCCCCATCCAAGTTGATGATGCTGATGATATCCGATGTGTTCTCCGCGATAATGCGATACTTTTCTTCACTCCGCTTGAGCTCGTCTTCCATTTGCTTGCGACATGTGATATCACTGCGAATGGAAAGGTATTGATAGATTTCGCCCTCTTGGTTCTTAAATGGCACGATGGTTGTATCGACCCAATAATAGCTGCCATCTTTGGCGCGATTACGAATTTCCCCCCGCCAGACCTGGCCAGATCGAATACAAGACCACATTTCTTTAAAAAAGCCTTTTGGATGGTAACCCGAATTAAGAATACGATGGTCTTTTCCAATCAATTCGCTTCGTTCGTATTTCGATATGCGGCAAAATTGCTCATTTGCCCGCAAAATAATCCCCTTATGGTCCGTAATTGCCAAGATCGTGGATTGGTCCAAAGCGTATTTGACATCTGCCAGCTCATTCACAACCATGTTCAGCTCACCATCTTTTTCGCGTAGTAGCCCAGCCCAATCTTGGGGTGTCAGTGAAGATATCATTTGGTTATACATTTCAATCTCCTGTTTATACTTTCGAATACAGTCAAAAAAAATGATCCTTACAGAAGGATCGTAACGTTCTGAATACAAGTTCGTTCCATTTTACCATGTTTTTCCGAAAGTTCAACGAGAACAACTGCGGTAGAAACAACATTTTTACAAACTTCTTGATGTGTCCATACGAAAAAAATGAACCAGCACACGTAGCCTGGCTCACTTTTTTCAACAATGGGTATGATGAGACTGCTCCCCCTTACAAGCGGGCAAGAATGCTGCGATTGAGGTCTGCGACAGAATTGCTGCCAGACAGCGCCATCGCGACGTCAAATTCATGGATGAGTGTATCTAACACACTCGCTACACCTTGCTCTCCGGCAACGGCCAGTCCATACAAGAATGGGCGACCAATCAGGATAGCATTGGCACCTAAAGCCATAGCTTTCATGACATCTGCTCCTGTACGCACGCCACTGTCGAGCAAGACAGGTATTTTGCCAGCTACCACCTCGGCAATCGCTGGCAACGCATCCAGTGTAGAAATGGCGCCATCCATCTGCCGCCCACCGTGATTGGAAACGATGATTCCATCTACGCCATGCTCTAAAGCAAGCCGCGCATCATCTGGATGCAAAATGCCTTTTACCAAAATCGGCAGACGCGTATG
Source organism: Brevibacillus sp. HB1.2 (assembly GCF_013332495.1). Classification (NCBI taxonomy): domain Bacteria; kingdom Bacillati; phylum Bacillota; class Bacilli; order Caryophanales; family Paenibacillaceae; genus Brevibacillus; species Brevibacillus sp. HB1.2. Next base: position 169,032 of record NZ_JABMIU010000010.1, read on the forward strand.
CTCACGCAAAAAGGCGATATCGTTCCAATTCAGCGCTGGATGATAAATGTTTTTCAACACTTCCTCCACTGCATTCTCCGGCGTTACCTCAGGGAGTCTCGAGCAAAAAATAGGGTCTGTCAAGTAATTCGCCAGTCCTCTTCCTTCGCGCAGTGGCGAATACCCGTTACGGAAGTCTCTACGCTTCCACCCTAGCATAACGGTATCTACCGTGAGGACAATGGCAGAATAGCCAGACTTTTCCGCTCGTCTGACCATGCTCGCAGAAACCTCTCGATCATTCGACCAATAGAGCTGGAACCAACGATAGGCATCGCCCATCACTTCAGCAATCTGTTCGAGCGAGTGAGCGGAAACCGTACTGGCTACGAACGGCACTCCGGCTGCTGCCGCCGCCTTGGCAGACGCCAGCTCCCCATCGGGATGTGAAATCGTCTGCATACCCACAGGAGCCAAGAAGATCGGTGTGCGTAACGCTTGATTATACAGCGAGATACCAAGTGTGCGATTCGTCACATCCCGCATCATCCGTGGAATGATTGCCCAACGGGAAAAAGCTGTCCGGTTTTCTACCAGCGTTTCCTCTGCCCCTGATCCCCCAGCAACGTAATCAAATGGCCCATCCGGTAACACCTCTCGCGCCTTTTTCTCCCAATCCTCAATGGAAATCGGCAGTGCCTGCGTGTCTTTGTTCACACGGGTAAATAAGAGTGATTCCTCATTTGTTTTCATCATCTGGTTTGCTTCCTTTCTGCGATCGTCTTTCATCTTTTTTATCTCAATTCACATAAATTCGCAATAGTCTTAATCTCTTTTCTATTCCACAAGCTTGTCCACATTCGCTAATGCCTTTATCAAGGCTACTTTTTCTTTTTACCTTTTCGGGCTTTGCGACGGATTTGTTTCTTTGCTTTTTGCGTCTTCATTCCACGGGTAATTGAACCCACCCATGTGATGGTTTGACTATTTTCATTGATGACCTTTACCACGTTACCACTGTTGTTTCCACCTGAACCGGCAAACGCTTTAGTTACGCTTTTAGGAGAGTTATTTGCCGTATCACCAAAGTTAATGTTTCCGACATTGTTGTTGATTGTCACAGTTCCCACAAAAGTCGGCAATTCCTCTCCCTCCCCGTCTGCAATGGCTTATTTCCATCATATTCGGACGGTTTTGCGCCCGCTTGGACGATGGTTGAGGGCATTTGTCTGATGTGATCTTGCGAAAAAAAAATCTCCCCGAGTAGACAAAACTACGCGAGGAGAAAGACCTTTTTATTGAGCGGTATAACCGCCGTCGACCAGCAGGCTTGTCCCTGTGACGAAGGAAGCATCATCGCTGGCAAGGAACAGAACAGCCTTGGCGACTTCTTCTGGTTTACCCAAGCGCCCCATCGGATGCAATCCAATCAGGTGCTCGTTTAAGGCTTCATTTCGACCAGCGATCAGCGGCGTGTCAATATAGCCCGGGCAAACCGCATTTACGCGAATCCCTTGCTTCGCATACGTAAGTCCTAGTGTCTGGGTCAGGAGCTTCACTCCACCTTTGGCGGAAGAGTATGCGGTCACGCCAGCTTTTCCGGCATGGCTATGGATCGAGCCACAATTGACGATCGCGCCGCCAGTCCCTTGCGCCAGCATTTGCTCGATAACGTATTTATCGCACAAGAACACGCCAGTTAGATTGATATCAATCGTTCTTTGCCAATCATCCATGCTCAACAGATGACCTGGTGCGTCTTTCGCGATACCCGCATTGGCAAACAGAATGTCTACCTTTCCGAACTTTTCTACAGTGGCGTTCACCATGTTTTTCACTTCGTCTTCTTTCGTTACGTCCGTTTTCACGAACAACGCATCGAAGCCAGTTTGATTCAGCTCTTCCGCCAATTCATTACCACGTGGGGAGAAGTCAGCAATCACTACTTTCGCCCCTTCTTTTGCGAAGAGACGGACGGTCGTCTCTCCGATTCCGCTTGCTCCACCTGTTACGATCGCTACTTTATTTTCGAGTCTCATGGGTAACTCCTCCTATTTTCAAAAATGGTATTCATACCGTTTTATCTCGCTGTTGCGCCGCCATCGATGACGAATTCCGCCCCTGTGACATGAGAAGACTCGTCAGAAGCGAGGAACAGCACCATATTGGCTACATCCTCAACAGTTCCGAGTCGACCTGTTGGAGTCGCTTGTGCCAATTCTGATTTGGAATGCTTTGTCGTTTCCGAAGCATAGGACACCATGTTTGTATCGATATAGCCAGGGTGAATCGAGTTCACGCGCACACCGTGTGCCGCATACTCCATCGCTGCATCCTTGGACATGATGCGAACCGCTCCCTTGCTCGCTCCGTACAAGACGTGACCCGGCGCACCAAAAAGCCCAGCGATGGAAGAGGCATTGATGACAGAACCACCTTGTTGTTTTGCCATGAGTGGCATCACATGCTTCATTCCCAAAAAGACACCCGTTACGTTAATCGCCATGAGGCGATTCCATTCCTCTACGGTAATCTCCGCCAACGGTTTAATGATATAAATGCCTGCATTGTTGAACAGGATGTCTACTTTCTCGTATTGTTCTACGGTGGTTGCTACTACTTGCTGCCATTGCTCTTCGCGGCTTACATCATGCGCAATCGCGATGGCTTCTCCACCCGCATCCTTGATTTCGGCTACCGTCTGAGAGGCACTGTCCAGATTGATATCGGTAACGACTACTTTCGCACCTTCCTTGGCAAAACGAATCGCCGTTGTTTTCCCGATTCCTGTTCCACCACCGGAAATGATCGCTACTTTCCCTTCGAGTCTCGCCATTGTAAACGCCTCCATTTATTATGTCTTTTGTACCTGATCTCTTGCCTTGCTTTCATTATAGGACTCTTTTATATTTAAAAATATGTAAACATACTTACCCTTCCTTAAGTACAACTAAAGGATGTGAGCTTGCCAAATGCATCTGGAACAACTGGAATATATCGTAGAAATAGCGAAGGCAGGCTCCCTGACCAAAGCCGCTCAGAACAAGCATGTGACACTCTCCGCCATCAGTCAGTCGCTCGCCAGTCTGGAAGCAGAGCTAGGCGTTACTCTGTTTACACGTTCGCGCCTTGGAGCTGTACCGACCTCTGAGGGGCGCATCATCATCAAAAAAGCGTTTGAAGCCTTGGGAAAAATCCAGGAGATTTGGGAGGAAGCACAAAACTACACGAACACGTTGACTGGTGAGTTGAGACTCGCTACGATTCCCGGTCCCATGAATCTACTGGTCGATGCCGTCGCGAGCTTTAAAAAAGATTATCCTCACATCCGTACCGAAATTGCAGAAAAAGGCACGCAGGAAATATTAGAGGACATTCTTCATGACAAGCTGGACATCGGGCTAGTCATCATCCACGAGAACCTGCTCAAAAAGAGCGAGGGACTTGGCTTGGTGTTCGAACAGCTGCTAGAGGGGAAAATGGTCGTCGGCGTCCCCAAAAACTCGCCCCTTGCCTATCAGGATTCCGTTACGCCCGAAGAGCTTCGCAAGCAATCCTTTGTCCTGTACAACGACGACTATGTCAAATGGTTCGTAGAGGATTTTGCCGCTACGTATGGTCCTGTCGACATTTTGTTTACGACTAACAACACAGAAGCCCTCCGCAATGCGATCCGGCAAAATCTCGCTGTTACGATCGGACTGGATTATTCTTTTGTTCATGAACCACATTTGCAAGACTCCGATACGAGAACCCTTGATTTGGATATCCCTTATCAGCAACCTATTTATTATGGCTGGGTCCGCTCTGCGGAACGGCATTACTCCCGCATTTCCATGAACTTTATCAATCGACTCCAATACGATTTGAAAAGCAAGAAATACTCCCCGCTTCTTTAGTAAGCAAAAAGGCTGCCGGCATTATTTTCGCGGACAGCCTTTTTCTATTCATTCTTACTGCGCTGGAGCAAGGAATGTCTGTTTATTCTTACCATCGATGATGAGAGCCGATCTAGCCTTCACCACTTGATTCTCGTACGTGAAATCTTTCTGTGAGAAATTGGCGATCACTTGCAAATCATCCCCATAAACTGCCTTTTGCACGAGTCTGTCTTCAGACAACACGCGATAATCGGTCATCTCTTGCTGCACTGCTTTTTTATGGAAGGGAGACCACACCTTCAGATAGTTCATGATCAACTCTTGTTCAGCATCCCACATCTTTCTATCCACATGATAGAGCGGCGGAACATTGTAGAGCAGCTCTTTGAGCATACGAGTACCGACTTCTCCCTTGATCTTCAGGCTCCCCCACTCCCAGTGATGGCTTGTGATCACCGAGTTATTGTACACCAGTTTGTATAGCGGCAAGGAGTACGCTGGATCAATGTACACATGCTGGTACTCTTCCTTGATCGGAACCTGCTTCTTGTATCGCTCTGGAATCTCACCCGCTGGGGACCAATAACCTCCCACATAATACGGGCTTTGCTTGTTTTTTCGCATATCTGGATCTGCCCATTTGATGACAGGCGTCTCAATCCCGTGGGCAAAAGCAATGCTTCTGCTAGCGAAGTCGTTGCCCGTCTCAGAGCCAACGACCAATTTCTTTTCATCACGAATGTAGTCCATCCGTGCAAGCTTCGCCTTCATATCCTGTGCTTCTGTCGTCGCGTGCTCAGGTGAATAATCATCGTTGAAATCTCCTGCTGCATCCACATCAATAAACCACGAGTTAAAAGCGACATCGTTACTCATGATTTCATCCATGCGCTGCTTCACACTTGGCAGCGATAAGGTTGGATTCAGCAATCTGCCACGTTGCAGAAAACCAGCCTTCTTTTCTCCATTTTTCTTCGTGATTGTCGCATTCTCATACAAGCTCTTATCCTTGAAAATGGCCGTATTCCAATCCTGATTTTCTTCCTTATGAATGGAATGGTACGAGTCGTAGCTAGCGATCAAATAGCCTGTATCATTCGCCTGTTGAATGAATGCTGGCTTCATGTATGCGGCTGTCCAGTCCGGCAAGCCGATCCATGCATTCGTAATTCCGGCTGCTTTCATGTCCTTGAGCAGATCAGTAGAATCCGCATTGCCCCACTTTTCTACCGGTGGAACGGCATCCTGCAATACACTTTTCAGCAGTTGTTTGTTCAAGTCGTACAGCTGTGCTTCCGTCAGCTTGTCGATCCCTTTTCCGATGAGTTCTTTTGTCTTCTCATCGACGTTCGTAAATAGCTTCGGATTGTAAAACTCACGCGAGCGCAATGCATAGTTGAACCCGCTGATGATCGCTCTCTTCTGGTAGTCCGCAACGTAATCCTGTTTTTGAATCTCGCGGAATTGCTGGATGCTCTCTTTTCCATCCTCGCTGCTTTGCAAGAACTGCTCCATCCATCCGATGAAATTCGCGTCCAGTTTGGTTTTCAATGCACGCCATTTTACATCCTCAGCAGTCAGGAAGCTCTTGTTCCACAAATAAAAATGAGGAGCTCCGTACAGCTTTTCCACATCCGGGTTCGCTTTCGCTTTTTCAGCAAGAGTCAGCAGCTCTCCCTTTTCCTTTATATAATCCTTGTACACGCCTGCAATGCTGACTGGATCATTGTCTGTTACATACAAGCGGAATCCGTAGGTCTTGTCTGAATGAATCGTCGGGAACTCATGCGAGAACGTGAAGGAAATCGTCGGATCGACTGCAAAATCGACTGTACTGTTAAACAAGTTGTCCACCACGAACATGAGCGCGTACTTGTTCTTATTGACAGCAAAAAAGCGCATCGAGAATGACTCCGCGAAAGTAAGACTCTCCTCTTTGAAAAAGGACTGCCACTCTCTGTCGTCGGCAGGAATCCACTTTCCTTCCCCCAAAGGCAGCATATAGCTAGGTCCTTTCACGGTAGGCCAGGAAAAGCTCTCTGTCCCTGTCGAGGTCAGGGTGATTTGCAAATGATCTTCTTTCTTTTGAAGCGAGACATCCAGCTTATCGTCTGGGTAGCTCCAGGTAATCTCTTGCTCACCTTTTTGTACATTCGCTACCTTACGCGCTGGCATAGGCTCAGAAGCGCTTTCCTTCACTCCGTCTTTCTCGACAAATACTTCGAAGGTCTCCGGCTTCACATCAAAAGTAAAATCTGCGTGTTGCTTCGCCTGCACTTGCCCGTTAGCATGGTTGCTCTCACAACCAATTACTACTTGGAGCATGAGGGCGAACACGATGAGTAAAATCGCTTTTCTTTTCATGAAATCCTCCTAGATCGAATAACTATGTATATCGTATTACGATGTACATATGCATAAAAAGTCATCGAAAACCTTGTCCAAGGTCACCTTACAACCCGGCGACCTCGGTCCATGAGTCTTCTTCGACTTATGTTGCTTTTTACGAGGGTGTAGCGGACAAATCATCATCGAAGCGAATACTTTTCCTTCGCCTGTGTATCATAGCTGCTCCTAATCGAAACATGCCATAACCAATCAGTCCCCCGATTACATTCAGCAGTAGATCATCGACATCAAAGCTTCCTAATGCAAGCAAAAGCTGCAACGCTTCAATGATAAGACTGGCAGACAATGTGAGAAAAAACACGCGATGCATGTTTTGAAAGGACAAGAATAACAGCGGCAAAAACAATCCCAGCGGCAAAAAAATAAGGATATTCCCTATCAAGTTATACATCACCGTACCGAAGCTGTAATGATCATAATGGAAGACGTAATCCACCAAGGTTTGAAATGGCTTCGTATTTTGAAAAAGATGCGTATATTGCGGGACGCCGTACTCGATCATCCTCTGCTTCCATTCCACTGTAAAAGCTCTGCGCCGGAAGCGATCAGGCGACAATAACAAGAGATAGCTGGAGATCGCTACATACAAGAAAAACAACGTCATGAACCATTTGCGGAAGTATTTATCAATGAGCGGCATCGATTCAGACAGTTCCCGGCTGATTGCCCCCGTAGGTCCAAATCGTTGAATGGTCAGAGAGACGGCTTGCTGTTCCTCGTAGCCTTCTTCGACCAGCTCACACTTCATGCTCCTTAAATGATCCATCAGCTCATCCTTGACATCCTGCTTTTCCCATTTGGAACACGGCAAACGATTGACAACCCGCTCTGCGTATTCTTCCAGCTTCATTCGCTTACTCACTTCCCTCATTGACGAGCGTAATGAGTCTGCTCAAGCTCTGCCAATCCTTCATCTTGTCTTGAAGAAGTCCCTGGCCTGTCTTGGTGATCCGATAATATTTACGGCGTCCGCCCTCATTGGCTTCCCCCCAGTAAGACTCCACTGCCTTTTGCGTCTCCAATCGCTTTAGGGCAGGATATAGTGTGCCTTCACCGATTTCATACAGCTCATCGCTTTTATCGCGAATCTTCTTGGCCAACTCATAGCCGTACTGATCTTTCTGTGCGATCAGCGAGAGTAGCAATAGATCGATGCTTCCTTTCAACAACTCTTTGTTCACAAAAGCATCTCCTCCCTGTGACATGCCTAGAGATTACCACACTATACCTCGTGATACAAGGTAGTTGATCAAGGAAATTTGCGGATAATTCATTTAGTTCTATGTAATTATTGACAATAATAAAATAGGTAATATAGACTATATTCGACAAGGGTTTTCATGAGTCTACGTACTTTTGGATGATCATTCTTTTCAAAACACAACTAGATAATAGGCCCATAGAATGAACCAAAAAGAAGATCTTCCCTTTTATGGAGCAGGTTCCTTTCAATTCGTGACTTCATTCTCTCTAACAGGAGGCACTTACATGCTTGCCGACTTTTCATCGATCGTTCTGAACGCAGTTCTCTTAGCCTATTTTGCAATTGGTGTGCTATTTTTGTATTCCGAATCCAAATTTTTGCGTAAAATGAAGACTCGTAGAAATAGATAAGCCGATTTTTAGATAAAGGAGTTTGCACGTACATTGAGATCTTTTTTCCGCCAATTTCTGCCACGTCAGAATCAACCCCAAGAAATTACCTACAAGGAACTGGATTCGAAATTGATCAAAGCTGCTCGCTACGATCTGGTTACAAACCACCTCTACATCCGTTTTCACGATGGACGCGAGGTCGTTTACTGTCGGGTCACTCCTTACGCTTACAATGCGTTTTTAAATGCTGACTCGTTCAGCGATCATTTTCATTCGTTCATCAGCCAACGGTACTTGAACTATCAGGTGATGTAACCTGTCTATACAAAATGCCCTCAGTCTGTCTTCTCGACACTGAGGGCATTTGTTGTTGATCTTCTCTATTTTAATGCGCGATGCAAAAATGATTTGGTCCGCTCAAATTTAGCGTTTGTAAACAATTGCTCAGGTGTCCCCGACTCTACGAATTCCCCGTTGTCCATAAACATGATTTGGTTCGCCACCTCGCGCGCGAATCCCATCTCATGCGTCACAACCATCATCGTCATATGCTCTTGGGCAAGCTGCTTGATGACTTGCAGGACCTCACCTGTCAGTTCTGGATCGAGCGCAGACGTAGGCTCGTCAAACAACAAGATTTGCGGATTCATCATCAATGCTCTGGCGATCGCCACACGCTGCTTCTGTCCGCCTGAGAGCTTTGCTGGGTATGCGCCTGCCTTATCAGACAAGCCGACCTTTTCCAAGAGCTCTGCACTCATGCGCTGGATGTCCTCCACCGCCTCCCCTTTGACCACTCTAGGTGCGATCTCAAGATTCTCCTTCACCGTCAAATGAGGAAACAGATTAAAATGCTGAAAGACCATGCCCATTCTCGAGGTGATCTGCTTGATTTCCTGGTTACTGGCGTAAACGCCGTCCTTCACCAAATAATCATCCTGCACCCGAATGCTGCCACCATTCACCTGCTCCAGATTGACCAAGCTACGTAGCATTGTGCTTTTGCCGGAGCCAGACGGTCCAATGACCGCCACGACTTCGTTCTTTTTCACCGAAAACGAGACATCTCGCAAAACTTCCTGATTGCCAAACGATTTCTTTAGATTCGATACTTGAATGATATCCATATTGCGCCAGCCCTTTATTCGAATTTGAACCTTTTTTCCAGCCACTTAAAGAATAACGTCAACAATAGCGTCATCAACAAATAAATGATTCCGGCAATAAAAAACGGAACGATGGTAAAGTCGCGATTCACAGCCGTTTGTGCAAAGTGAAGCAATTCTGGGACGGCAACCGCATAGAGCAGCGCTGTATCCTTTACGAGAGTAATGGATTCATTTGCGACGGCAGGCAAAGCCACGCGAAACATTTGCGGCAAAATAATCTTGTTGGTCGTCTGCCATTTGCTAAAGCCGAGTACCTGCGCCGCCTCGTACTGTCCTTTGTCGATCGACAACAGTCCTCCACGGAAAATCTCCGCGAAATACGCTGCGTAGTTCAGCACAAAGCCGAGGCATGCAGCTACGAATCGATCCATAACCAAGTATTCTCCGATCACTGGCAAGAGTGGGAGACCAAAGACAAAAAACAATAGCTGTAATAATAGAGGCGTTCCACGCATGACATACACATAGGTGTGCGCGAACCAAGACAGACCTCTGTTGCTGCTATTCGCCATTAAGGTAATGAGAAATCCCAATGGGATCGATGCCAGGATAGCGATGAAGAACAGCAACACCGTCATCTGCGCCCCTTCTAGCATGGGCACGGTAATAGAGATAATATAGTCTAAGCTCATCTGGTATGCTCCTAATCCTTATAATAAAGCGTGGCTTCGCCAATCATTCGGCGAAGCCATCGTATCTTCCGTTTATTTCAACACGCGATTTTCGCCAAACCATTTTTCTGATATTTTAGCTGCTGTTCCATCCTGATTCATGGTATCCAAGGCTTTTTGCAGTTCGTTCAATAACGCCTCGTTCCCTTTTTTGACGCCCACTCCATACTCCTCAGGTGCAAGTGATTCTTCCAACAGCTTAAAGGTTCCAGGTTCTTTTGCCATGTAGTAATCGGCTACAATCTGGTCGATGACAACTGCTTCCACGCGGCCAATCTTCATATCGCTCAATGCCAGTACATTATCAGGATACTCTGTAATTGATTTGACCTGATTTTTCATGTCACTTGCATTGACAGCGTCAGCTGCGGAAGACAGCTTTTGCAAACCAATTGCTTTACCGGCCAAGTCTGACAGCTTGGTCCAGTTGCTATTTGCCATCGTGACCACTACTTGCGCGTTTTTCAGATAAGGCTTGGTAAAGAGAACCTTCTCTTTTCTCTCATCTGTAATCGTATATCCATTCCAGATCAAGTCGATACGACCGCTATTTAGTTCAGACTCTTTTGCACTCCAATCGATTGGTTGAAACTCGACTTGTTTTCCCATTTTTTCGCCGGCTGCACGTGCATAATCAATATCAAAACCGACTAGCTCATTTTTTTCATCCCGGAATCCCATTGGTGCAAACTTATCATCAATTCCGATAATCAGCTTGTTCGCGTCAGCGCCAGTTTTTGCGCTGGAACAGCCCACTACCAATGAAACCATCGCACTCAACAACAAAGACATCCATGCTATTTTCTTCATCGTGATGATCCCCCTCGTTTCCCTACTCTATATTTTACTCTGATAAAGTGGTAATACGTTAACAAGGTATCATGATAGCACATTAGCAAGGAATAGTCGATACTTTAGCAAACAAAAGCACCTTAGAAATATACGCCAAATGAATGAGTAAAATGCCCGACTAGCAGATGCATGTCTTTTTCTTTTTTCCGACACTCCCTCGTTCCTCTATCTTTTTGATATACTCCGTAGCCAACGGAACTTTGCACGCTGTCTGTCCGACGTCCACATGTACTTTGCCAATCGCTGCGGCCACTTCCAACGCTTCCTGATGAAGTTCCGGTACATACGCACCTACTGAAATAACGAATTGATTCATGGTGTACCGTACGCGATTTTGTTCCTGATGAATCGTCTCCTTCACTCTCATGAGGAGCCGTTTGATTTCTTCTTTATGTAGCTGTTCATCGGGCGTAATCGACAAGTAGTTCGAATACGTATTCCACCCACATGTGGCTACCATCTCTTCCTTTGACTCGATCCATTCTCGTGCCAACTCCATGGCAAAATGACTCTCAGCCGCTACACTCGCAACCGTATATTCGGCGGGCGCGTACCAAGACGCTTCTTTGACCCAAGTCTGTAACCGCTCTTTTGTCATGCTCTTTGGGTCAACCGTCAATCCGGCCAAGTACATGGCGTCGTAGTTTCCCGTATCGTACAGCGCCTGGACGAGCTGCTGATCACGCTTGACCTCCTTGACCAGCTTTTTCATATCGCCGACTCGCACGCCAAACAAAGGCTCTTTTGCTCCATGCCGCAATAACGTTTTTTTCGTCTGCTCTGTCCCCATCGCTTCGAGCTTCTGCATGACTTCTTCCAGCGTCATCTTGTTACCCACCTTTATCTACTATTAATTAGGATAACCAGCGGCGTTACCTCCAACACGAAAAAACCCTCCTCATTTAAAGGAGAGCTTTTTCCTGAAGAGCTTGACGCGCTTTTCCTATCCTTACGCCTGACTGCGTACTTTGATATACGAAACATTTCTGACGTTGATAACAACATCATCGTACTGTAGCCATCCACCGTCTTGATTAGCGACCATTTGAATGATCTCTTCCGGTTCCGTCGTTTCAACGCTAATCGTTTCACCGCCTCCGGAAAAGTAAAATTGAATCACTTTTACTTCCTTCATAAAATCCCCTCCTATTCCTTCTAGTTATCGGATGGTTGGAAAATTTTTGTTATGGGTGATTTTTTAGGTATACTTTTGTTGCAGCTATTCCGTTTTGAATGTCTACCATTTCTGTGAAAAGGGGTTTGTTGAAAATGCCGGATTCGGTACACACGAGAAAAGGAGCAAGTAAAGCCTCGCTCATCCCTAACAATGTTTTAGCACTCCTTCATGCTGGAGAATTAGAAAGTGTCAATTTGACTGAATGGCAGGCTGTTGATCATATTCATCTGGTACAAAGCGTTCTGCCTCATGTTCAATTAGACACACATATCTCTCAACTTGTTTATCAATTAGAAGAAACGGGATCTACGAGCGGAATGAAAGCTATCCGTCTGATTGGCCAAGAACTACTTGCGATCTTACACAAATCGGGTGAACCCACAGCTACGTCTCCCGTTTTCCTATCGTTGGCCACCCACAAGTCAGACAGTGTACGTTGCTGGAGTGCCTATATCATTGGTTTGGACAACAGCTTATCGCTCGAAGAAAAGCTAAGGCAAATAAGAAAACTCTCGGCAGATCATCATTTTGGAGTGAGAGAGATCGCATGGATGGCAATTCGAGATTCTCTCGTGCATGATCTGAACCATTCCATTCACCTCCTGAGCGAATGGGTACTTGATACTGACGAAAATATTCGCCGCTTTGCGGTAGAAGCTACACGCCCTCGAGGGGTCTGGTGCAAGCATATTGACACATTGAAAAATGAGCCTGCTCGCTGTCTGCCCTTGCTTACGCCAGTGAAGTCAGATCCATCCAAATATGTTCAAGATTCTGTTGGGAATTGGTTGAACGATGCGAGTAAATCACAACCTGACTGGGTGGCGCAGCTTTGTGACGATTGGTTAAGAATCTCTGATACAAAGGAAACGAAAAGAATTGTCACCAAAGCGAAAAGAACGATTCTGAAGACCCAAACCGAACAGAAATGATGAACCAAATCACCTATTTATCTCAATTTTATTTGTTAAATTCATTATCCGAGGAAAGTTTGCGCTTAATCGATCAATTAACCTCCTTATCCCCTTTTCCCAAAAATACGTGCATTCAAACACCAGAAACTTTTTCAGAGGGCTTTTACTTCATCAAACAGGGGAAAGTACGTTTATATAAAGTAAATCGGGATGGGCGGCAGTTCACATTCGATATCCTCGGGGAAGGCAATGTGTTTGGAGAAGTGGATCTCCTCTCATTAGGTACACGGGAGATGTATATAGAAGCCATCGAAGACTGCCTCATTTGTAAAATGAGCAAAGCAAAATTTGAGAGCTACATAATCGAACATCCGCAACTGATGATGAAGATCATGAAGATCATTAGCGATAGAATGGTTTCGATCAGCCAGGCAGCCGAAAATCTTGCTCTTCTCCCTTTACAAGATCGCATTATTTCCACATTAGTAAGGCTTGCCGATCAATTTGGCACTCCTAACAGTTCGGCATTTCAACAAATTGACTTACCTCTTTCCCATCAAGAACTCGCCCATTTTGTCGGGGCATCCAGGGAAGCTGTGACGGTAGCATTACGTGCTTTAGTAAGAGAAGAACTAATTCAAACAGGCTTTAAATCCATTTCCATTCATCGGGACGAAATTTTGAAGAGAATGTAATCCAGGTTACATCTTCCCCTCCAAAAGAAAGATATCGTAAAGCTATGGCTTTTACTATTCTTTCGAAAAAGAGGGGAACGACATATGGATAAACCACATTTTCAGAGCCTGCGCGAAGAGCTGGATTTTACAACCATTCAAATAGCAGACCTCCTCACTCGTGAAGTAACAGATGCATTTACAAAATCAATCGAGGAGCTGCGGACCTCTGGACACGCAAAGGGCTTGCCGATTGGTTCGATTGCACCTGATTTCTCGTTGAACGATCACACTGGCAAGACCATTACCTTGTCGGAAAAAATCGGAAAAGGTCCCGTCGTCCTCACATTTTTCCGTGGATCATGGTGCCCCTACTGCAATTTGGAGCTGCAAGCATACCAAAAACAGATCGATACGATAACCTCTCTGGGTGCCCAATTGTTTGCCATTAGTCCACAATCTCCTGCACACTCTCTTACTATGCAAGAGAAAAACGGTCTGAGCTTTCCCGTGTTATGCGATACCAATAACCAAGTAGCAGAAAAATATAAACTCAGATTCAGACTGCCTGATTTTTTACATGATACCTACCGATCATTGGATATTGATCTCCATCGTTTTAATAGCGAAGATTCATGGACACTCCCCATACCTGCTACTTATATCCTCGACAACCAGGGCGTAATCCGTTCAGCAGGCTTAGATCCTGATTACAAAAAACGCATGGAGCCTAGTGAAGTTTTAGACATTCTGCGTACCCTAACCTAACGCTTATATAACGAAGAACCAGTTGATCACACAACTGGTTTTTTCTACGTCTATGCTTTATGAACAATTAGTTTATTTTCCCTACCAAAACTTGACAAGAATATATCTTTTGGCTTATATTTTGCATGATTATGTCTAGCAAAATTCGACACATCTTTACAATTTCTGCTAAAAAATGCAAAAGGCAAAGTCATCGAAAGGTGGCGACGCAAAACCACGGGTCTACAGTCTTTGACCATGATAGCCGGGTTGCCATCATCTTGAGACCATTTATTCGATGTTGGTAGCTTCGGTTGTTCCATTTCGATGGAACGGCCTTTTTTTGTGTTTACATTTTTGAAAGGAGGATGAAAGCACTTTCATTATCGTATCGGATGGAAAAACATAACTTTAGTGACGTCAAACATACACAACATGGTTCAATCAGAGAAAATGATGGAGTGGAGAAGTTATGTACAAACAAGTAGAAACCGTACAAGAGTTAGCAAAATTTCATGAAATCAAAGAAACAGTATGGACAAGCATGGGCTTCGAGATGGAGCATGCGAAAGAAGGCTCGGCTCAGTTCCTCTTACTTGCCGAAGATGGTGAAGCAGGTGGAACATTTGAAATGACGCCCTTTTCCAAATCAAGTGCTTATATGAAATCACTTTTTCAGGATGTTGTTACAGAAGATATGAAAGTAATGGAGGTAGACAGTCTCGCTGTTTTGCCGAAATACCGTGGACAACTAGGGCAAAAAGGAATTTGCTTGATGATAGATTACGCTGAAAAGCACGGTTATACCCACGCAATCGGGGTAGCAGATCCGACTTTTTTTACGTTCATTAACAAGAAGTATCAAGTAAAGGCGACTCAGACCAAAGATATCGTCTTTTACAAAGGGGCCGATGCCATTCCGACCCTCTTCCATCTAAAAGATGTCTATGACAATAAGCACGATCCGAAATATTCCTGGTACAATTCGTCGTCATCCAACCAAGTAAAAGTCGAGGTAGGTGGGTAACATGGATAACATGGATAACATTGATCTATTGAGAAGAAGAAACAATTGGGTCGTAATCGTATTCGCAAGTATTATTACGGTAGTTCAGGTCTTAAACCTTTTTCTAGGCGTATCGTACACATTCGTTTTCACGATACTGGGTATTTTGTATGGCGTACTGGCACCTTTTACTTACATCTCCAATCGCCCGAGGTTCCGTGAAAAAGCAGCGCCCTTCATGAAGTTTTTCAACTTCGCGGTAATCGGAATTTTTATGTTCATCGTAGTTGGACTGGACCCGCATATGATCAATATCATGACCATTATGTTCTTTGTAGCAGTCATGGGGATTTATCAAGACCGACTCATCAATATTTTGACGATTGTATCGACATTGGGTATTGTCTCTTACTACTTCCTGACACAGAGAGAAACGATTTTCCATTCGACAAACAACCTTGATCTGATGTACTTCTTGCTTACCTTCTGCTTCGTCTCTGTCACGAGCATGATGCATGCTGTATTCAATAACAAGCTGCAAGAGGAAAGTGAGCAACAAAAACAAGAAGCGATTGCCTCAAAGGAATCGTTGCAACGTGTTCTGGATCAGATCAATGAATCACTCACCTCTATGCAAGACTATCAAGAGAATTTGAACAAGGTGACGGACGGTGTAAATATTCGCGCAGTCGAAACCGTCGCTTCCCTGCAAGACATTATGGAGTCCTTTACGGTTCAGACCAGCAATACCGACGAACTGCGTCGGGAAATGAGCTCGACGAATCTGCAAGTGGAGGACATGACCCGCTCTGTTACAGAGATGCATGATTACGTAGAATCGACCAAAGAAGCCACTAATGAGAGCGGCAAACGCATCGGCAACATCGGCAATGACTTTGAACGATTCATCAAGGATATCCAAGGTACAAACCAGCTGATTCAAGAGCTCAATAAAGAAACCGAATCGATTGGGAAAATCATTCAAACCATTTCCGAGATTTCTGCACAAACCAATCTGTTGGCACTCAATGCCACGATTGAAGCGTCTCGCGCAGGCGAACACGGCCGAGGATTTGCTGTAGTAGCAGATGAAGTACGCAAGCTGGCTGAATCCTCCAAGCTATCCTCTGAGTCGATCTCGAACCTGCTCATGACCATTCGCGAAAAAATGAAGCTCGTATCAGATATGATTTCTGAGTCACAGACTTCTTTTGAGAAAAATAGCGAGGGCATCATTGAAGTACAAGAAATGTTCACCAATGTAGACAACTACATGCAAAACTTTGCGGATAAAACGAAAAACCTGCAAGAGTTCATTATCCATGTTCACAGTATGATTCAAGAAGTCGGCGCAAAAGTTGAAGTCAACGCAGATATTACCGACAAGAACAAAGAGAGCCTGGAAGAAGTGCTTGTTCTCGTTTCTGAACAAAAAGACGAAGTCGTTAAGGTTTCTGGCGGCTTTGAGAAAATCGAACAACAGATGCGTGGTCTCCATATGTAACCTTCCTGCAACCGCCTTTCACGGGCGGTTGTTTTCTTTTCTCATTTTGTAACCGAACAGATATATAATGTAAATATTCTGATATTTATAATCTTATACAATGAAAGGAGCACATCATTGATGGATGCACGAATCGAAACAAAAACGATTCAGACCGATCGACTGCTCGTTTCTTATCTGACAGCTGGCGTACTAGAAGGAGAACCGCTCCTCCTCATTCACGGCAATGCATCAGCCAACTTGTTCTGGGATGATACCATTGCGGCTCTATGTGACCAGTACCGTGTGTACGCACCTGATATGCGTGGCTATGGAGCAAGTGAAGCATTGCCCATCGATGCGACACTCGGTTTGCGAGACTGGTCGGATGACCTTCATTCGTTTATTCGGGCATTGGACTTGCCAACACCCGTCCATCTTGCCGGCTGGTCGTTGGGCGGTGGGATCGCGATGCAGTTTGCCATCGATCACCCGCAGGAAGTACGCTCCCTGATTCTAATCGCCCCCATGTCTCCTTACGGCTTTGGTGGAACCAAGGATATAGCTGGCACCCCGTGCTACAGCAGCTTCTCAGGCTCAGGTGGAGGAGCTGTCAACTCCGAGCTGGTCAAAAGGATAGCAGCCAAAGATATGAGTAATGAATCTCCCTCCAGTCCTCGCAATGTCATGAATCAGCTTTATTTCAATCCCCCGTTCCAGGTTGGCCCAGAGCAGGAAGATCGTTATGTGAGCGCGATAATCTCTACGAGAACGGGAGAGGGCTTTTACCCTGGTGCCTTTGAATACGTAAACGATTGGCCCGGTGTTGCTCCTGGGACGACAGGGATTACGAATGCGATTTCTCCCAAATACGTAAATTTGTCCGGTATTGTCCAGATGGAGCCGAAGTGTCCGATTTTATGGATTCGCGGTGCGGATGATGCCATTATCTCGGATCAGTCGCTTGCTGATTTCGGTACACTGGGCAAGCTTGGCTATGTCCCCGGATGGCCGGGAGAAGACGAATATCCTCCGCAGCCGATGGTCTCCCAAATTCGAGACGTGCTCGAACAATATCAGCGCGCTGGCGGTTCCTATCAGGAGATAGTCATGGAAAATGTGGGGCACTCTCCACACATTGAAAAGGCAGAGGGGTTTGTAGCGCTCATTCGAAAGACCGTCAGGGCATGACCCTGGCGGTTTTTTTGCGATCCATTGGTTTCCTCCCCACCAAAATGGAGCGAATACCCGATGATGAACAACTTTAACATTTCCTTGCCCAAACCATACACCATCTGGGCTATTTCGGCGTTTCTTTCTCCGCTTTCGATACCTTCAAGTTAAATTCTCTTTCCTGCTCCTCAATAATCGTTCGATCCTCTGCATTATCTCTCACTACTTTTTGCGTCAAAATCGATCCAACTGCTACCAGAAGCATACATGCGATATAATACCCCTTTTCGTGCAGCTGAAGACCTGTTGCATTGTATAAACCGATGGAAAATAGCAGTACACCTGCCCCCAATGTAAAGTATGCCAAGAAAGTGAAGGCTCCCGTGTTGCGCATCCGATGCTTTTGTGGATACATAGTAACACCCCTCACATAAGTCAACCGGACGATTTCTCGCCCGGTTGCCACTATAGATTACTTCACAGCTTCCTTCTTGCCAAAGAAAGTACGCAACGCCTTGTATACCTCGCCCTTTTCCCGAATGACACAATGCATGAATTTCGGCTCTTTGATGTGGCGATACGCTGACATGAGGGTTGAATGACGATTATACTGATTCACTTCGCCATAGCCGAACATGTTGCATCTCTCCATGAGCTCTTTCACCAGCTTTACGCAGCGCTCATTGTCAGACGTGAGGTTGTCGCCATCGGAAAAATGGAACGGGTAAATGTTGTACTGCGATGTTGGGTAGCGGCTATCGATGATCTCCAACGCCTTTTTGTAGGCAGAGGAGCAGATCGTCCCCCCGCTTTCCCCTTTCGAGAAAAAGGTGTCCTCCGTTACTTCCTTCGCATCCGTATGATGGGCAATGAAGACGATCTCGACTTTTTCGTACTTGGTGCGCAGAAAACGTACCATCCAGAAGAAAAAGCTGCGGGCAATATACTTTTCAAACACGCCCATACTTCCCGAGGTATCCATCATCGCAATAATGACAGCATTGGAATGAGGCTTGATTATCTCTTCCCACGTCTTGAAGCGCAGGTCATCATCGGTAATCCCCAGCTCCATATCACTGTAGCCTGCCAGCGCATTTCGGCGGATGGCCGCAATCAGTGTACGTTTTTTATCAATGTTGCCCATCAAGCCTTTTTTCCGGACATCATTGAACCGAGTCTCTTCCACGACGATTTGTTCCTCGTCTTTTTGTTGAAGGTTCGGCAGCTCCAGCTCGGCAAAAAGCATCTCCTGCAATTCTTCTACGCTGATTTCAGCCTCGTAGTAGTCTACACCTGGCTGATCACCCGCTCCCTGACCCTTTCCTGGCCCTTGCGCCGGATCGCCGTCACGGGCGACGACATCTCCTACTTTACTGTTTCCTTTACCTTGACCGCCATGTTTTCCCTTTTGGAAGTTAAAACGCAATCGGTATTCATCCAGGGAGCGAATAGGGATCTTAATAACTTCCCGACCATTCGACATGATGATGTTTTCTTCGCTGACGAGATCGGGCAGATTTTTTTTGATCGCTTCTTTCACTTTTTCCTGGTGTCGATTTTGGTCCTGGTACCCTTTGCGGTGCAGCGACCAGTCTTCCCGGGAGACAATGAACGATGATTCATCTTTCATGCCGTCTCCTCCTAGCAACTGGCGCAATCTGCGCCGAATATGACGTGCTCCTCATGTCGCCAAAGTTCTGTCATCTGTTCAACAGGCTACCCACATAGCGCAGCAGCTCATTTGCGCAAACGGGGCAATATTGATGCTCTTCGATAAGACGCTTGGTGACTTCATTAATCTTCTTGAGCTGATGCTCATCCGGCGTTTTGTTCGAGGTCGTAATTTTGACGACATCTTTTAGATCGGCAAACAGCTTCTTCTCGATAGCTTCCCTCAGGCGATCATGCGTGCTGTAGTCAAAACGCTTCCCTTTACGCGCATAGGCCGAGATACGGATGAGAATTTCTTCGCGGAAGGCCCGCTTGGCATTTTCCGAGATGCCGATTTGCTCCTCGATGGAACGCATCAGGCGCTCATCTGGATCCATCTCCTCACCTGTAACGGGGTCACGGATTTTATTCATGTTGCAATAAGCTTCCACATTGTCCAAATAGTTATCCATGAGCGTTTTTGCCGACTCTTCGTAGCTGTAGACAAACGCCTTCTGCACTTCTTTTTTCGCCAGCTCGTCGTATTCCTTGCGCGCGATAGAGATGAAGTTCATATACCTCTCCCGCTGCTCCTTGGTGATAGATGGATGCTGGTCAAAGCCTTCTTTAAGCGCCCGAAGAATATCAAGCGCATTGATGCACTCAGTGTCGCGGCGGATCAGTGCACTGGAGATACGGTTGATGACATAACGCGGATCAATACCGGACATTCCTTCATCGGCATGCTCGTTACGCAGTTCTTCCAGATCGGCTCCCTTGAAGCCTTCCACCGATTCACCGTCATACAGCCGCATCTTTTTCAGCAGATCGGCCCCTTGTTTTTTCGATTCTTTCAGGCGGGTCATAATAGAAAAGACTGCTGCTGCCCGGAGCGCATGCGGTGCAATATGCACATGCCCCAAGTCGGATTGCTTGATTAATTTCGCGTATATTTTTTCTTCGTCACTGACACGCAGATTATACGGCATCGGCATGACGATAATCCGAGATTGCAGCGCCTCATTTTTCTTATTCCCAATAAAAGCCTTGTACTCCGATTCGTTTGTATGCGCAACAATCAGTTCATCTGCAGAAATGAGGGCAAAACGACCTGCCTTGAAGTTTCCTTCCTGTGTCAGCGACAGGAGATGCCACAAAAATTTCTCGTCGCATTTCAGCATTTCCTGAAACTCCATCAATCCGCGATTGGCTTTGTTCAGCTCCCCATCAAAACGGTACGCACGCGGGTCGGACTCAGAGCCGTACTTCGTAATCGTCGAAAAGTCGATGCTCCCCGTCAAATCGGCAATATCCTGAGACTTCGGATCAGAAGGGCTAAATGTACCGATACCGACACGATTGGCTTCGGAAAACAAAATCCGGTGAACAGGGAAATCCTCGATGCACCCTCCATATTCGGTTTCCAACCTCATCCGGTTATAGGGTGTCAATTCTCCTTCAATCTTGATTCCCAGCTCTTCTTCCACCTCTGGACGCAGCTCGTGCGGGATAAGATGAAGTGGTTCTTCGTGCATGGGGCAGCCATCAAGTGCATAGATCGCTCCGTCTTCCGTCCGTGAATACTCTTCCAGTCCTCGTTTGAGCATCGTCACGAGCGTAGACTTACCGCCACTGACAGGCCCCATCAAGAGCAAGATGCGTTTGCGGACATCCAGACGACGCGCAGCCGAGTGGAAATATTCCTCCACTAGGCGCTCAACAGAACGATCCAGTCCGAAGATTTCCCGACTAAAAAATTGATACGAACGTGAGCCGTCCTCGTTCTCTTCAACCCCCGCACTTTTAATCATGTTGTAGACGCGTGAATGCGCCGTTTGGGCAATTTGCGGATTTTTACGTACCAGTTGCAAATATTCGGCGAATGTTCCTCTCCACATCAGGTTTTCTTCGCGGGCCCGGTGCTCAGCGATCCGTTTTAAAATGTCCATGTTCGACACTCCTCCCTCTTAAGCCCCTCTCTCTTCCCAACGACAATGTACTCTCATGTATATGTCCGCCTGCGGTCACGCATTCACGTGCAAGCCGTTTTCTCCGGTTGCCAACAGGCTCTTACAGCCTTTACATATGTGTATGCGAGACATCTGCACAAGTTTCAGCAATCTTCCCATAAAAAATCCGTCACATTGCTTTTTAACGGCTTGGAAGATTACGGAATTGTAAGGTTTACCGTGCGTAGCTGTAAGTTGATTCGATGGTTTGTAAGCCCATCTCCCCTGTAAAATACAATCATAAGCAACATACACGGAGGCCAAGACGGATTGGCGTAAAATAACAGGAGGAACGATCATGGATATTCAAGCAGAACGCATTCAAGTGAAAAAAGGACTTTATTTAACTGGCATCGCGAGCTTGGTGATTCTTGCGATATTCATTTACCAAGCAGTGACAGGGATGGAACTCGATACTGGTGAGAAACTGAGTGTATATATTGCGCTAAGTGCTTTTTTGAAGCTTGTGTATGACTATCGAAAATTGTCACTCACAAGGGCGCAACAGCTTTAATTCGTTTGCAAAGTGGGCAGGCTACGCTATAATGGGAGTAGTTTGTTTACGAAAGGAGCTGTCAAACGTGGGTACATTTATCGTAGCATTGGTCCTCGGAGCTTTTCTGTTTTTCATGCTGACAGCGGGCTACAACGAAGACAAAACCTGGAACATGTAAGAAGCATCCAGAGAAAAAAGCAGGCTGCCTACTGTGGCAACCTGCTTTTTTTGTTTTCTTGTTATTTCTTATTCTCTTTCTTTTCTGCTTTCTTCGCTTCGATTTCAGCCTTGATTTCTTTTGTGCTCTTACCTGCTGTGTCAACGCCCCACTTGGCCGCCTTTTCTTTCAGGTTCTCGAGCTGTTCTTGCTTCTTCGCTTCTTTGGCTGCCTTTTTCTCAGCGTTTTCTGCTTTTTTTGCTACTTTTGCTTCTTTAATAGCCGCTTTTACTTCCTTCGCCGTTTTACCTGCCGTATCAACGCCCAGCTTCACAGCTTTATCATTTAGCTTGGCGAGTTGTTCTTGCTTCTTCGCTTCTTTTGCCGCTTTTTTCTCAGCGTTTTCTGCTTTCTTTGCTGCTTTTGCTTCTTGAATGGCTGCTTTTACTTCCTTATTTGTTTTATCCGTGGTTTCTACGCCCCACTTAGCAGCCTTCGCGTTCAGTTTTGCTTTGTTTTCTTCCTTTTTCTCCGCTTTGGAGTGCTTAACCGTAGCATCCGCTGCTGTATCCGCCGCAGTCACTCCAGAGATACCGCTAAACAACAAGGTAGCCATCACCAGAGACGAAACAAGTTTTTTCATGCAGATTTCCTCCTTTATTATGTAAAACGTGATCGTACACCCCTAGCCTACCTGATGATTTTGGGAAAAGTATGTGAAAAAGCAGGCTTGACCATTTTTTCAAACGGACAGCCTGCTTCTCGCCTATTCTTTCATGGCCATTTCTTAACGCGCAAACACACCGCTTTTCTCAGAAATCGCCGTAAACAGCTCTTCTAATGATCCCCGCTGATCTACCGGATACTGAGGCTCCCCACGGTCTTCCATCCAATTGGTTACCAAGAACGTTTTCATCCCCAGCTTGGATGCGACCATGTCCTCCTGCATGTGATTCCCGACCATGACACAGTCTGTCGGTTCAACCCCGAGCTTTTGGCAAATCTCATTGTAATAACCAGGATTCGGCTTCGTGAAATGCGACTCCTCGTAGACGGTGACCAGCTCGAATTCATCCGGGGACATCCCAATCCAAGCAAGGCGATGGTGAATCGCATCACGCGGGAAAACAGGATTCGTCGCTACTGCAACCCGAAATCCTTGCTCTTTGGCGGCAGTAATAATCTGCTTTGCCCATGGCGAAGGATACGTCAGGTGAGAAAGTGTCGGAAACACATCGCGATAAAACGAATCGAATAGAGGCCATATTTCCTCCCGATCCCACTCACTGTGTTCCATAAAATGTTCGATAAAAACTTGTTCGTTCGTCTTATCCGGCTCTTGGTTCATGATCATTGCCTTGGTCGCATCCCAAATCAGCGCCAACAGCTTTTCGGTATCATACTTATCTCCGACATGACGACCTACTTCAACCAAGTAACTTTTGACAAAGGGTTCTGTCTGCATCTCTAATAACGTACCGTCCAAATCAAACAGGATGGTGTTCACAGTCATAATGAATCTCTCCCTCCCAAATGCTTTACGATAGCGATGGAAAACCTAACTGACGAAGTCCCTCAAACAAGACAATAGCTGCACAATTGGACAGGTTCACAGATCGGGTCGCACCGCTCATCGGGATACGAATAGTCTGTTCCCGATATTTTTCTGTCAGCTCTTCCGGCAGGCCCGTCGTCTCCTTGCCCAAGATAATGTAGTCGCCATCTCGGAAAGAAACGTCCGAATACAACTTTTCCCCCCAGGTCTCCACAAAGTAAAAGGTGCCCGCACCTTCCCCTTGTGCCGCAGCAAAGTGCTCAAAGCTCTCATGATGATGAACATTTACTGCATGCCAATAATCGAGACCAGCCCGCTTCAGGTAACGATCTTCCGTTGAAAATCCGAGCGGATGAATCAAATGCAGATGCGCTCCTGTCGCTGCACATGAACGGGCGATGTTTCCCGTATTGGCCGGAATGAGCGGCTCATGCAAAACAATATGTAACGGCATATCTGAAAATCTCCTTGTAAATTGCGAACTTGATACCTGTACATGTCCTATTATACCACCGTGCCCAGCTTCTGTAACAAATGGAGTGCCTGCTGCATCTAATCAGAAACTTTTCGCTATCGAAGGAGTGACGATTAGATGGGGACACCCCTATCATTTGGGCGAAGACTTGTCGCACATGTGAGCATCCTGAGTTTGATCCTATTAGGCGCCAGTTGGATGTGGACTGATTTTTCTTCGTTCCCCGCCCTGGAAACATGGAGTATGATTCTCGGCTATCTCTCATTTATTTTGATTGGCTGCACCTTACTGATTGGTCCACTCCAGTCTTGGCTCCCTGCTGGCTGGATGGCTGTCAGCTTGCCCATCCGCCGAGATATCGGCATATGGGCTGGGCTAACTGGACTGCTGCACGTCATTCTTGTGCTCGTCCTTTTTGAAAGTGAGCCTCGCCTGATGATCATAGATAACAACCGTTCTGAAAAGGCCGATGGATGGCTGGGTCTGTTCTTTTTCGCTTCCTCGGATCCAACCATGTGGCCATCTCCCAACTGGACCCTCACAGGCGCTGCGAACTATCTTGGGCTGCTTGCTTTTTTCATGCTACTGGCCCTGTGGCTGACTTCTTCCACACGGGCAGAAAAATGGCTGGGTGGCTCCAGTTGGAAAAGGCTTCATCTCGCCAATCCATGGCTTTTTGTCATCGTCTTGTTCCATGGCTTGATTTACATCCAATCCATTAAAGGAGAACCGCATACCTTTTCAGACATGCTCGTTTTCGCGGCAATGATTTGGATGATTCGCAGCATCTCTTTTATACGAAGAACTTTTTTTCGCAAGCGATAATTATACCCCTCTTATATGAAAGAAGGCATAGCGCATTTTGGGCGTATAGGCTGTGGAATCCTCATATGCCCAATAACGCATGCTGCTATCTGTCGTATGGGCATTCACTAACGGCATCTGATTCGCGTCTTTTGCGACCACGATCGTATTGTGCTGAAAACGCCCATCCCCGTTAAAATCATAACAAATGATATCACCTGGGACCAATTCGGCCGCAGAGCTTTTCGTAACCGCCCGCATAGGTGGTCCACCCGATTTCAAAAGCAAATACAAGCTATGCGCCACCGTCCAGCTATAGCTCCAAGAGGTGCCTTTTCCCGTGCGAATCCACCAACCCTTGCCCATCTCTTTCGACATCAGCATAGGGATTCCACCAGCGTGTAAACATTGCGAAATAAAATTCGTACAGTCATCCGGAAAACGAGGATATACGGGATTGGTCGTGTTCCAGTAGCGTTCCGCATACGCGACTGCATTTGCAGCGTTGTATCCTCCCGCTCCATGAACAATCAGCGTAGGTTGGTCAATGGCATCCTCGACGCCTGACACAACGATGACAGGCTCCTCCTCTTCCTCGACCACCAATTTTTGATCACCATTCGACTCCCTTGCCCCGATAATCGACCACTTTTCATTCGTTTTGAGCAACTGGAGCTGGAACAATCTTTTGTTTGCCTCTTTATACTTGGTATGCTTGATCCCCAAGGTTTTATTTTCTTGCCATTGAACCGTTATTTCCATGGTGGCATCGGTATCTACCCAGCACATGGGCGTTACTTGTCCCTGGACAGCCAACAATTTGACTCCCCGCTCCTCGATTTTCCGCTTTTCCCGGTTCAGTCGATCCCATTCTTCCTGTGCGCCAGACTCTCCTGTGCAATAAAAAGGCAGCAGCCGCTCATATCTTCCGTCCATAGATGACTGGTGAACTGCTTGAAAGTATTGCTGAACAAATTCACGCCACTCCACTTTCCCCTCCTCCTTTCCCCCTCCAGACTGCGACATAGACCCATGAACCGTTCATCTCAATGAAGAATATGTCACTCGCGGAGCATTCAGAAGAAAAAGAAAAGCTGCCCGAGCAAGCAGACAGCTTATTTGGAAGAAGCGTGAGCAAAAAGTGGACCTTCTTCTAAGGACAGCAAATATTTTTTAATGGATAAGCCACCGCCGTACCCGACCAAGGCACCATTCGAGCCAACGACACGATGGCAAGGTATAATGACAGGAATCGGATTGCGATTGTTCGCACCGCCAATGGCCCGAACAGCTTTCGCTGCTCCAATAGCCAAGGCAATATCTTTGTAAGAACGAGTTTCTCCATAGGGGATGTTCGATAGCTCATTCCATACATCCTTTTGAAAGGGAGTTCCGTACAATACGGTTGGAACATCAAACGTCTTTCGCTTGCCTGCAAAATACTCTTCTAATTGTTTTTTTGCAGACTCATTGATCGTATCGTTGCGCGTTGGAGTAATTCCTAAGAACGTTTTTTTGCACCAGCGTACCAGAGGCGCTAATCCGTCTTGTTCATTGGCAAACTGAATGTAGCACAGCCCTTCTTCTGTAGAAGCCAAGAGCAATGGTCCAATCGGTGAATCCATCATGGTATAGCCTAATTCCTTTGCCATTTTACGTCCTCCCTCTCTCGTTCAAACTAAGCCTGTGCGCGAATCATGCTCATGCCTTTTTCTATCTCTTCCACCACTTCTGGTGACGCCTCTTTTGCTTTTGCGGAAATGAGCGCTTCTTGTGCCTGCTCTCCTCCGATTTTTCCAAGTGCCCATGCAGCAGTTCCACGAATGACGGGACGGGGGTCTTCGAACAAAAGACGCTCCAAATGAGGAACAGCCGTCCGATCTTTGAAATGTGCAAGTGCTAATATGGCATTGCGCTGAATGGGCTTTTTGCCCCGCCAAGATGAAGAGGATAGGCCGAACTTTTCCTTGAACTCCTTATTGCTCATCTGAAGCAGCGGAATCAATAAAGGCTTGGCAATCTCCGGATCAGGCTGAAATTCAGCATGATGGTCGTTGTCGATGCGACGATTCTTAGGACATACTGTCTGACAAGTGTCGCAACCATACAGCCGATTCCCGATTTTCCCACGGAATTCATCGGGAATAAAATCTTTTACCTGAGTCAAATACGCAACACATCGCTGTGCATCAAGCTGTCCGCCCTGAATCAAGGCTCCGGTCGGACAAGCATCTACACATATATTACAGTCGCCACAGCCTTCTTCGATCGGTAGGTCGCTTGGCAACGGAAGATTCGTTACAAGCTCACCCAAGTACACCCATGATCCAAACTCCGGCGTTATGATGGCACAATTTTTTCCTACAAACCCAATCCCAGCCCGCTCGGCAACCGCCCGATCAGACAATGCTCCCGTGTCTACCATGGATTCGATCCGAGCTCCTGGCTCCAGCTCCATAATGAATCGAGTCAGCTTGTCCAGCTTGTCGCGCAGAACGTGATGGTAATCGGTTCCCCATGCTGCACGGCACAAGATTCCCCGATACGCACCAGGTTCTGATTTTGGTGGATTTTTTAACTTGGATGGATAGGCAAGTGCGATAGAAATCAGCGAACGTGCCCCGTCCAACAACAGTTCCGGATTCGTCCTCTTTTCTAAATCAGGCTCCTCAAATCCAGATTCATAACCCTTTTCCCGGTGTACAAGAAGCCGTTCTTTTAAGGTCGTGAATGGATCGGCACTGGCAAACCCGATCTTATCGATTCCGATTTCCTTGGCATAGTCAATGATGGACTGCTTTGTCTGCTCCCAGTACTGCAAGTCGTTCACAGCTGTTTAATCGCTCCTGTCGCCAATTCGTCGCAGCGGTTGTTCCATTTGTTGTCGGCGTGTCCTTTGACTTTTACGTACTCTACCTTGTGGGTGTCCATCAATTGCAGCAGTTCTTTCCATAAGTCCTGATTTTCCACCTGCTGGCCTTTGCTGTTTCTCCAGCCGTTTTTCAGCCAGCCTTTATACCAGCCTTGTTTGAAGCAGTTAACCAAGTATGCACTGTCGCTATATAGCGCCACCTTACAAGGCTCCTTCAATGTAGAGAGCGCCTTGATGGCTGCCAACAGCTCCATTCTGTTATTCGTTGTATGCGGTTCGGCTCCGGACATTTCCTTGATGTGTTGGCCGTACATCAGTACAGCTCCCCAACCACCTGGTCCTGGATTGCCGGAACAAGCTCCGTCTGTATAAATTTCAACCTCACGTATCGTCATCGTCAGGGGTTCCCTCCTCTGTTCTCTTCTATTGTATCGAAGCTTAGTCGCTTCCACAAAAATTTTTTGTTATACTACCAAAAATAGGTTTAGTAAGGAGTGTCTATAGATGAAAGTTCAGCTAGATTGTTCCGTGTCCGAGCGTCTGCCGCAATTTTCTCTCGGCATATTACAATACAACAATGCTTCCGTCAGTGACTCCCCAAAAATGCTGCAGGGACGCATTAATTATTATGTGGAGAGCTTGCGGCTTGCGCACGACACTGCAAACCTAACAGAAATCGAAGGCGTCCGCGAGTGGAGGGCCTGCTTTAAGCAAGTTGGCATTGATCCGTCCAGATACCGCCCTTCCTCCGAAGCATTACTGCGCCGACTGCTGCAGGGAAATCATTTTTTCTGGATTAACAGCGCTGTTGATGTTAATAATTTATTCTCAGTTTTGCACGCGCTTCCTTTTGGGATTTATGACGTCAATCACTTAGCGGGTGATATCACTTGTCGTCTTGGCCACGCCGATGATGTCTATGAAGGATTAAACGGACGCGAAGTCAACATGGAAGGGAAACTGCTTCTCGCTGATGGTAACGGCGCATTTGGGAGTCCCATCGTCGATTCCAAGCGCTCATGCGTAACGGAACAAAGCCGCACACTACTCCAAGTCATCTTTTTCCATGAAAAAATGGAACAATCTAAAAAAGAAGAAATCGTAGGTTCAGTTGGCCGCATGTTTACGGAAATCAACGGTGGCGAGCTGACTCACTCCTCTATTGTTACCGCCTAAGAAAAAGACGGCCCGTCATGCAGCCTGGCCGTCTTTTTCTACGCTATCTTCCTTTTTTCTAAAAACAATATGTTCTAGGACCAGGCACACAATAACTCCGAGCAATAGGCCATTGCCAAACAAAAAGCTGACTAGTGCAGGAAGTTGCTTCCAAGCTACAGCAGGTACGAACATGACTCCGATCCCGACCAGAAGTGAGCTTCCCCCAACAATAATCGTACGTTCGTCCATCTTCAGATTCACATAATCCTTCAACCCGAAGCCAAGCAGTTGCGTATAGGAAATGAACATCGCCGCATATGCCACTGGAGTAGGCAAAGCCGCCAAAAAATGGGCAACAGTGGGAATCAGCCCAATCAGCATCATCCCCAGCATCGCTATTATAAATGGCAAGCGCGAAGCCATTTTCGTCGTTTGAATAACCGCTGCTGCCAAGGAAAGTGGAATCATACCAACCACACCGCTCAAGCCTGACAGGAAATGGGATACCCCTGTAAAAATACCACCGCGATTGTACTGCTTTTCAGTAGGCACAGTGTCTGTCGCTTTTCCCATGACTGACAAACTCGTCATGAGGTTTGTCAACAGAACGAATCCTGTCAGCATACTTGTTAATACAACGCCCCAATCCCAACGTGGGGGTCCCCAAAAGAAAATGGAAGGCCATGAAAATAATTGCTCAGTAGATCGGACAGGTTCTGTCCATCCAAGAAGCGCGTACACGATCCAGCCCCCAACCATGCCAAACAAAACCGCAAAACTGGAGAATCGTTTCGTTCGCATAATGAACACAACAAGGGCTACGATCCCTATGGACACGATTGCTACACCCGGTTGTACCTCTTTTGAATGCTGAAAACCAATACCGAGCATGCCCGTGAGAATGTTGCTACACAAAGAAACAGCAAGCAAAATCATATACGTACCTGATACCAGTGGTGTAAACCACTTCTGTAATTTTCCAATCCAGCCTAATAAGCCAAAAATGAAAAAGAGTAGACCTGCTAATATCATCCCCACTTGAAAGGATTGACCAATTTCTTGTGGATGAAGACCCATGCTCGTTCCGAGTTGAGCCAAAATGATAAAGATCCCCCACCATAATCCAGCCGGTCCTTCTATCATCGGATAGCGGTGTCCAATCCACACTTGCAGTAACGACGCGAGCCCAATGTAAAACATGGTCTGCTGCATCAGCTTTCCAATTTCATCAGCCTGCAAGCCGTACATATCTCCAATCATTAGTGGTACCGCCACACTGCTGGAAACAGTTACGATCATCCATTGCAATACGGACAGCGTCGTGACCCCCATTGGCGGTTTGTCTTGCAGTTTGTAAAACACCTCAACCACCTCGTCCTGTTACTTACACAAGTTGTCTATTTCCCCTGTCTACACTATGCGCATATCAATGCAGAAAAAAACCCCAATCATCAAGATATCTTGACATTCAGGGTTAGCTTGTAAATGTATGGTGCCGGTGAAGGGACTTGAACCCCCACGGTTTCCCTCACGATTTTGAGTCGCGCGCGTCTGCCATTCCGCCACACCGGCAAATACTTTGGAGGAGGCACCCGGATTTGAACCGGGGGTGAGGGTTTTGCAGACCCGTGCCTTACCACTTGGCTATGCCTCCATGATATAAGGTGAAACAATTTGAGAAATGGAGCGGACGAAGGGTCTCGAACCCTCGACCTTCGCCTTGGCAAGGCGACGCTCTACCAATTGAGCTACGTCCGCATTTTAATGGCTGGGGTACTAGGATTTGAACCTAGGAATGACGGAGTCAAAGTCCGTTGCCTTACCGCTTGGCTATACCCCAATAAGTAATCCCCAACTATGTATTTATGGGGCGATCGATGGGACTTGAACCCACGAGTGCCGGAGCCACAATCCGGTGCGTTAACCCCTTCGCCACGACCGCCATGATTACTACTAATGTTTTAAAAAATGGCAGGGGCAGTAGGAATCGAACCCACACCAAAGGTTTTGGAGACCTTCGTTCTACCGTTAAACTATGCCCCTATAAAGGTGGCTCGGGACGGAATCGAACCGCCGACACGAGGATTTTCAGTCCTCTGCTCTACCGACTGAGCTACCGAGCCTTATATCTATGCTTTACGCGCCAATTTCATTTGAATAGAAATGGCGGAGCTGACGGGACTCGAACCCGCGACCTCCGGTGTGACAGACCGGCGTGAACTCCAACTTCACCACAGCTCCATATTTGGTTGCACCCACTGGGCACTC